>JBMTVV010000177.1:0-4591 GCA_049451755.1 Bdellovibrionota bacterium | reverse complement strand
CGGAGACGACTCTCGACTCCGCCTTCTACACCTCCTTTCCAAGGGGAGCTTTAACGTTCAAGAACTTACGAATACCCTACAATTAAGTCAGTCAACCATTAGTCACCACCTCAAAATTCTTGAGCAGTCCGGTTTAGTGAAACATCGCAAGGAAGGCTCATGGGCTTTCTATACAATAGCTCCATCAGACAATACGTCCTTTGAGGGCCAACTACTCGCTCTCACAACAGATGCGATCACACGTTCTGTAAAGCTCATTCAGCTACTAGAAGAAGACGCTCGTGCCGTCGAGCAAGTTCTCTCGGCTCGTAGAGATAAGGGACGTCGATATTTTGATACCGTCGCGCGAGATTGGGGAGAGATTCGTGATGAAGCCCAAGGTAAAGCCGATTACCTCCCCTGCCTCAAGGAGAAGATTTCATCCACCGCTTCTTT
Organism: Bdellovibrionota bacterium; assembly: GCA_049451755.1. Lineage (GTDB taxonomy): Bacteria > Bdellovibrionota_C > UBA2361 > UBA2361 > RFPC01 > RFPC01. Next base: position 4,156 of record JBMTVV010000177.1, on the reverse strand, counting down.
GCTTGAGCTTGGCTGTGGCTCAGGTACAGTCCTCAAAGCACTCATGCCACGACAAGGTGAAACCTTTGGGGTCGACTACTCGAATGCAATGATCGAAGAGGCGCGAGAAAACTTAAAACAACACACGTCAAAAGTGGATCTGCGGCTTGGCTATCTTGAGCACCTCCCCATCGGTGATGAGACGATCGACTGTGCAATTGCTTGCATGGTATTCCATCATATTGCAGAGCCGGTAGAAGCACTGAGAGACATCACTCGAGTGCTACGCTCTGACGGAAAGCTGATCGTGGTAGACCTTGTTGAACATAATAACGAGTACATGCGGGACCGTTATGCAGATCTCTGGCTCGGCTTTAATACTGAAACATTCTCCACATGGGGGGCGCAATTAGGGCTAAAAACCCAACATATTGAAGTTCTCGGCCAAGAGAAAGACGTTTTTGTGATTGAAATGACTAAACAAGAAAGGAAATAGCAATGAATGCAAATGCATTAGCAAAAAAACTCGCTGAGGGAGAAGTAGACTACAAAGTCGCTGATATCTCACTTGCTGAGTGGGGTCGAAAAGAGATTGAGCTCGCCGAGAATGAAATGCCGGGACTGATGGCAATTCGTGAAGAATACCGTAGTTCACAACCTCTCAAAGGGGCAAAGATCGCTGGTTGTCTTCACATGACGATTCAGACAGCCGTTCTCATCGAGACTCTCGTAGAATTGGGTGCTGAGGTTCGGTGGTCAAGTTGCAATATTTACTCCACTCAAGACCATGCTGCTGCGGCGATCGCTGCTGCTGGAGTCCCAGTATTCGCATGGAAGGGTGAGACAGAGGAAGAATATGACTGGTGTATTGTTCAGACTCTTACTTTCTCCGACGGCAAGGGACCAAACATGCTTCTTGATGACGGAGGGGACCTTACCATCATGGTCCACGAGAAGTATCCAGAGCTCATCGAAGAAATTCGTGGCGTATCAGAGGAGACAACAACTGGGGTAGCGAGACTCTATCAAATGGCGAAGAAAGGTACGCTAAAAATGCCTGCCTTTAACGTCAACGACTCCGTTACAAAATCAAAGTTCGACAACCTCTACGGGTGTCGGGAGTCACTCGCTGACGGGCTCAAGCGTGCCACTGACATCATGCTAGCTGGAAAGGTCGTCTGCGTTGCCGGCTATGGTGGTGTTGGAAAGGGCTGTGCTCAATCGATGAAGGGATATGGCGCAAGAGTGCTCATCACAGAGATTGATCCAATCCTTGCTCTCCAAGCGGCGATGGAAGGGTTTGAAGTTACTACGATGGAGGCAGCAGCCCCTGTCACAGACATATTCGTCACTGCTACAGGAAACTGCGATGTGGTCACCGGCGAGCACATGCTTCAGATGAAGAATGAGGCGATCCTCTGTAACATTGGACACTTCGATAATGAAATCGATATGGCATGGCTTGAAAACACAAAGGGGGTCACTGAGACAAACATTAAACCTCAAGTTGACAAGTTCACGCTTCCGAACGGACGGTCCATCATCGTGTTAGCTCGTGGCAGACTTGTAAACCTTGGTTGTGCAACAGGACACCCAAGCTTTGTGATGTCAGCCTCGTTTACAAACCAAGTGATTGCTCAGATTGAGCTATTCGCAAACCCAGGTAAGTACGCAGTTGATGTTCACATGCTACCGAAGAAACTTGATGAGAAGGTCGCTCGACTTCACCTTGATAAGCTCGGAGTGAAGCTGACTGAGCTTACCGAGAAGCAGGCAGACTATCTTGCAGTGAGCAAAGAGGGGCCATATAAGCCGGAGCATTACCTCTACTAATACGACCTCGTCAGTACTAGGCGGCCTCGTTCAGAGCACCGCTTAGTAATATTGCTGCAAAATATAAAAAGGGGGATAGCAATTGCTATCCCCCTTTTTTTTGACGATAGAGCCGCTCAGCATATAGACGGCCATCACACAAAAGGAGCACTTATTCATGAAGGTTCTGCATTGCGCATAAAGTCAGCGATATGGGTAAACTTCTCATCCAGAAACTGCCGTACCTCCTCATCGCTAATACACTCTTGAAGTGCGCGCCTCATACAGAAAAGCCACTGATCTCGCTCAGACTCTCCTATCGCAAAAGGCATGTGTCTCATACGAAGCCGCGGATGACCATACTTCTCAACATATAGCGGTGGTCCACCACTCCACCCAGAGAGAAACAGCACTAACTTCTCAATAGACTCCTCTAAGTTCTCAGGATGGAGCTTCCGTATCCCCTCTGCTTCTGGAAGTGTATCCATGTAGTAATAGAACTTTTCTACAAGAGCTCGAATACCGCTCTCTTCTCCCATCTGATAATAAAGGTCGTTTAGTGCCATGCGAGATAGTCTACAAAAACTCAGACTCGTTTTAAAAGACTAACCGAAAGCTGTCTCATAGAATTCCAGGTGGCAGAAGGTAATCGGCCTAGTGAAATGTAATCGGATAATGGAGATCAAAAGATGGAATGGGAACTTCTCGAAACTGCCCCTCTGAGGTCCGAAACGTATAACTACCCTCCATTCTCCCAATCGGATCCTGAATGACTGTCGTGCTCGTATACTCAAAAATATCACCACTCTGAATTGAGGGTTGTTCTCCAAGAACTCCTGGTCCAACGACCTCGGCAAGATGGGTTCCACCAGAAAAAATCATCCAGTGCCGCTCTAAAAGCTGCACATCATACTCGCTACGATTTTCAATGGTAATTGTATAGGAGAAAGCGAAGGTATTATCAGAGGGGTTCGAGCTCTCCTCCACGTACTCCGGAAAGACCGTAATTCGCAGCCCCTCTGCTTCAAGAGAATAGTGCTCGGTTTCTAGTATTCCCACACGTAAGCAAGTACCATAGAGATCGGACCGACGCTATAGGAAAATTTATTCATTTCACTCTAAGACTCTGATTTAATTATGCTTTAAGTGCAAATATCTTAAAGTCTGAAAGTTATTCGCACCCTCTGGCGGCTATTAAAAACTCGCTTAGTGACCCAAGGTGTCCCTTTCGACCTTAGCTTGACGGACTCTGTTCGTCATAAGAATCGCCACCCACCGGAGCTCTTCACTATGTTCCAGAAGAATCTTCACAATCATCGTCAAAGGGACAGAAAGAAGAGCTCCCGCTGGTCCCCATAACCATCCCCATACAATTAATGAAAGAAATACAACGAGCGGTGAGAGCCCAAGTCGAGGTCCCAGCAGAATCGGTTCCAAAAAATTGCTGATGATATTATTCACCAAAAGGTAGGCGATAATCAGTGTCACACCCATTGGCATTCCACCCTGGAGAAAACCGAGAACAACCGCTGGCACCGCAGCAAAAATCGAACCGACGAAGGGGATATAGTTCAGTACATACGCAATGAGCCCCCACAGCAGCCAGAAATCAACACCAACAAAGTAATTAATTAACCCAACGAAGATACCCGTTATGAGGCTTGTCACCGTTTTAATAAGGATGTACCGCTGCACATCAGTTGCAACTCCTTCAAAGCGCTCTACCTGAAAGGCTTCTCCCATCGCAACAGCAAGCTTCTGACGAAAGTCCGTTGCTTCGTACAACATGAAGATCATCATGACAAACACGAGAACAGTGACCGAAACAGCGCCGAACAAACCACGTATGATACTACTCACCACATCAACGACTGCGCTTGGTTCAATGGATTCGACAATCATGCCAGTCGAGTATCCAAGCCCGACCTCACTTAAGTAGTCATCAATTCTTTGAGACAACTCATCAATGCCTCCTGCATATCTCGGAACAGCGGACCTGAACTCTTGAATGGAGCCAAAGAACAAGTTCCCGACAAGTGCAAGTAACGTAATGATGACAACAGCGACAAAGAGGACGGAGAGAAACTTAGGAACTCCCTTACCAGCCAGAAAGTGAGTCGGAGGGGTTCCAAGAACTGCAAGAAAAAAGGCAAAGAGAAAGGGAATGAATACCACTTGCGCAGCCTTCAAACCGGCAGCTACGACGCAGAGCGCAGCAAGCCCTACTAATAATTTCATCCCCGGAAAACGGTACTTAATCTCATCAAACTTCATATCGGGGAGCATGCCAGTAGAGCCAAACACATACAAGCCAGTTCTGCTGGCACGAATATCACTTGAGTCTGAGACTCTGCCTCCCCTAGGA
>JBMTVV010000176.1:0-4602 GCA_049451755.1 Bdellovibrionota bacterium | reverse complement strand
AAAGAAATCATAAAGGTTCTCCACCATGTGAACTCGATCTTCTATGTTGAGCGCGAACCGCTTGTCCCCTGAGAAGGTTCTCGCATCGTATCCTCTGAGGAGATTATCTCCCCCTGCAAGGAACTCTCGGTCAGGGTCAAGTTCTATAGCGTAGTCTACAAAAGAACGGATGAGGAGCGTGTGATTACCGAAAGGGATATTTTTCCACTCAAGAGGACCAAAGGGAGCGATGTACTGACCTTCAGCAGAGAACACAGTATTCTCAAAGCCGTGCGCTAGTAATCGAGTCTCGGCAGTCACTTCCCACCGAGCAAAACTCCTGCCTCGAAGTCGATGACCATCTCCATATGCAGTGCGGAGGAGAAAAGCATCATCATGCGAACCAAAGAATGCAGGGGCTAATTGAGCGCTACTTTCAAAACGCTGCCCGAGGTTAAAGTCCTCAACCCGCGAGAATCGATCAACATAGTTTCGACGGATAAAGTCCTGTTCAATATACTGGTAAGAGAGGACAGGACCAACGAACTTCCGATCTTCTGCCAACTCGCCCCCTTCCGGTCGTAGCGAAGTAGGATCAACATTAACATCTTCATAATCTTGCGCTGTTGCGGTTCGAAAACTATCCGAGAGGTAGGATAGCCCCATACTAAAACGGCGGACCTCAGTACTCGGGTCCCCAATAGCAAATGCGTAGGAGGCACCAACACTCGTTGTTCGCTTTCGGTAGATGAACCGCTCTGTACCAGCAACGAACTGGCGCTCTATCGTGTCACTAAAGAGTGACTCGTGTGACCATGCGTCTTTTTGAGCGAGTGAACGGAAGGGGTCTCCAAAGTCATAGAAAAACTGCTCTCCCTCAGCACCCTGCTCAAGAGCGAGCTGACCCTGGTATTTCGTGCCAAAAAGTCGACGACTATCGAAGGCTGCCTGAACGGTATCTGCCCCGTCATTATCCTGAAAGAGAACCTCAGCTCGGTTCCCGTATCCGAAGAGATTCCCCTCTGAAAAACCAACCGAACGCCGAGTTCTCCCATCACCCGAGGAAAAAGACATCTGAGGAATGATCGTCCATGTATCTTGCACCTCGATACGAATATCAACAACATCCCCTCTATCAATAGGAATCACCCGCGCATCACGGAGATACCTGAGTTGACGCAACAATCGCTCAGTTTCATACACGAGAAACGGACTGTAGGGCTGCCCTTTTTCGAACTGAATCTCCCTCTCAATCATGCTCTTTCTCGTCTTAATCTTTAGATCATTAGCGAGCTTGTAGAGGAGATTACTGGGGGGATCAAAAATCTTCCGGATTTGGATCTCGACATCACCAAAAACTTTATCCGCACTAACTTCTTGTTTCTGTGCAGGGTCGGGAGCACTCCTCATCAGCGGCTCCTCAGCATTTGGCACTGCTGGCTCTAGGGGAGTCGATTGGGCAAGAGCATCCGTAACTATGAATGGGGGAAAAGGCAGATTGAGAGGGGCAAAACAGAGTAATCCAATGATAGTTACTGCGAGCCAGCTCCGATAAACTCCCGTTGCAGATGGGCAGACCAAGAGCGCTCTCATCCGGCGCAAGGTGTCTAAATTACGTTTATCGTCTTTCATCAGTTTCGCTAAGAGGCTCTCCATTCTCCTCCATTCAGAGAGTATCGTATACGCTCTAATGATTGTTGAGACAAAACCCTGTAGAAAAGAGGTTTTCTAGACGAATACCACTTAAGGGAGTTGCTCTTGCCGTCTCTCAAGTAACCCTCGTGCACGGACGACGACATCATACTCAGGGAGAGAAAAAAAGCCAAAAATCCCACAATTCCAAGTTGTTGCATGGAGTGCGTGCAAGGTACAATAGAAAAAAACGACTAAACCCGGGGAGTCTTATGCTGATAGCTGACCAGCCAACAGATGATATAACGCCGCAAACGCCAAAAACGCTTGATTTAGAAGCAAGCGTTGCTCGGAGTCTGTTTCTCGGAAATATCGTCGAAGAGAACATTTTTCCATTCCCCCAGATAGCGCCTGATGAGAAAGAGACCCTTGAGTTAGTCCTAGACTCCATTGATAAGTTCCTCTCAGTCCACAAGGAAGATTTTCCAAAATTTGATGTGCAAGGGTCGCAACCCGCCGAGTATATCGACCAGCTTAAGGAGCTTGGACTCTTTGGACTTGTTATTCCGGAAGAATTTGACGGGCTCGGCCTCTCAAATAAGTCGTATGCACGAGTCTTACAACAAACCGGCCGGTACGACGGCTCAACCTCGCTCACAATTGGGGCTCATAGCTCCATTGGTATGCGTGGGCTACTCCTCTTCGGTAACGACGCTCAAAAGAAGCAGTACCTGCCAAAGCTCTCTACAGGAGAGATGATCGCAGCCTTCTGTCTGACCGAGTCAGGATCAGGCTCTGATGCTGGCTCTATTAAAACGAGCGCAACCAAACAGGCTGATGGAAGTTGGCTTCTTACTGGTGAGAAAATCTGGATTACCAATGGGCCCTTTGCCGATTTCTTTACGGTATTTGCTCGCACAGACGGCAACGATGGAAAACTATCAGCCTTCCTCGTTGAGCGGAGTTGGGAGGGAATCTCTACAGGTCCAAAGGAAGACAAGATGGGTATCCGCGCCAGCGGCACATGTACCGTCTCATTTCAGAATGTACGAATCCCAGGGGAGAACCTACTCGGAGAGGAGGGGAAGGGATTTAAAATCGCCATGGCGATCCTCAACAGTGGCCGCTCAGGTTTAGGCGGTGGATGTGTCGGGGGAATGAAAGAGTGTATTAAGCTCGCGACCGAACAAGCGCTGAGCCGGAAACAGTTCGGACGTCCAATTGCCGAATTTGAGCTCATCAAAGAGAAAATTACCCGCATGACGGTGCTGTGCTATGCGGCTGAAAGCCTCATGACCCTTGTTGCGCACTATAGCGACGTTGGGTGCCGTGACTACTCCGTTGAAGCTGCGATTAGTAAGATATTCGGTACAGAGTCGCTCTGGACGGTAGCACACGACGCGCTCCAGATAGCGGGAGGGAATGGGTTCATGCGCGAATATCCGTATGAGCGAATCGTTCGCGACTCCCGAATCAATATGATTTTCGAGGGAACGAACGAGATTCTCAGACTCTATATTGCTCTCACAGGATTTAAGGGAGCAGGGGAGTATCTGAAAGAAATAGGTCAAGGTGGAGCAAAGATTTTCAACGATCCCATTAAGGGGTTTGGTGTCCTCAGTGGTTATGCAGCGAAGAAGTTTACACAGCTCACTTCGCTCGGGCGTGACCGAATCAGTTTTATCCCACGCTCATTAGAAGATGAAGCAGCGATTGTTGAACAGTACGTTATTGAGTTCTCAGGTGCAGTCGAGTCAATTCTCAGACGACACGGGAAAGGCATTATCGGCAAGCAGTTTATTTCTCAGAGAATTGCCAACACTGCGATTGACCTCATGACGAGCCTTGCGGTGCTCTCACGTACTACGCACATCATCCAACAAAAAGGGGAAGACCAGTGCGAGACAGAAATGAAGATTACCCGGGTCTTCATCCAACAAGCGAAACGACGAATGAATCAGAACTTACGACGCATTGACAAGAATGAAGCCAAGCTACAACGAGAGATTGCAGAGGCAGTGCTTCAGCAGGGAGGGTACCTCTGGGACATTCTCTAGCTAATGCAGCGAGTAGAGAGGAAAGCAGGTGAGAGTAGAGGTCACGCTCCTTGACCGGGGGGAAGAGTTCCATCCTTCACCAGCCCATTGCATACATAAAGAAACGAAGGAGTCTCTTCGAATCCTCACCCTGAATATTGCGCATGGACGGGGCGAGCGGGCACACCAGCTCTTTCTTGGTGAAGCGACTATTCGTCATAATCTACTCTCAATAGCCGCACTCCTTCGAAGAGAATCAATAGACGTTGCAGGTCTCCAAGAGTGCGATATCTCCTCATTTTGGAACGGTCAGTTTAATCACCTACAGTACATACAAACCGAGCTTGCGCCGGAATTCCCTTACGGTGCGTGCGCTGCACACATGAAGGCTCCACGGCTCTCTTACGGAACCAGTATCCTCTCGCGGTCTCCACTTCGAGAAGCAGAGGGGTATCGATTTGCCGAGAGGCTTCCACTCCCCCGAAAGGGTTTTACAACGGCAAAACTCTACTGGCCATACGACTCTGGGTTTGAGTTCTTATTCTGCTCTGTGCAACTTGATTTCTTACGACTTGAGCAACGGAGTCAGCAGGTAGCGTACCTAGCAAGCTTTCTCAAGGAGGAGAAGCTCCCGTGCATCATCGTAGGTGACTTTAACTGCACATGGAATGACGCCGGTTCTGCCCTCAAACATCTCGCTACGACGTGTCATCTCCACACCTATCAACCAGATATTGATACATCGACATTTCGGTTTCGCTCTGCACGGTGGGATTGGATTCTAGCGAGTGAACACTTCGCAATGACTGAGCACAAAGTCCTAGAAGAGCGGATCTCTGACCACAAACCGGTTATGTGTGAATTGGTGCGAGTGTGAGAGGAGAAAGAAGCGTTTTGGGGGCCACCGCGTAACGGAGCCCCCACTATATTGTATAGGGCTCAGATTGTATTAGAA
>JBMTVV010000175.1:0-4618 GCA_049451755.1 Bdellovibrionota bacterium | reverse complement strand
CTGCTGGGGAGGGGGCTTTTCTCTGAGGACTCTCTCCTGGAATTCCTGCATTAAGTCCGTCACCTCGGAGCATCTGCTCTCGTTCTACCGCGCTATTCTTATCAGAGAGTCGTAGAGTTTCTGGCGTTCTGGGCGTTGTTTCCTCAGATGGCATCGTACGGACAATCTGTTCCTTCGGTTGCAGAGGTTGGACGAATTGCACATCGATCACTGACCGTTGGGATGGTTCAGGAGAAAACGTTACACCCATCAGAAGTAAAATACTTCCATGGAGTAAAAGAGATAAAACACCACCTGTCACGAGCCAAGGCGCAATCTCGTGTCGTCGGGAAGGTATGTGCTCATCCGTATATTGCATTCGGGTAAACCCTGAAGGGGAGGGGGTACGTAAGGAGGTATTTTCCTCTTGGTGCGGCACCGCTTCCGCTCCCTCCTTCCATTGAATCGGGGACTTATCGTTCCTTGGGGGACACTACAGCGCCCCCTTAATGGAAAACTCCCTCAAACCGTTTCCTCATCTCGCTCATAATGGTACACCAGAAGGAGGAATACTTACAGGATGTGACCCATGTTTGGCCTTGGCCCATTTGAAACCGTAGCAATTGCACTAGTCGTCGTACTTCTATTTGGAACAAGAAAGTTGCCTGAGCTTGGCAGCGGGCTGGGAAAAGCAATTAGTAACTTCCGTAAGGGCTATCAAGATGGGATGGCTATCGATGTCACCCCTTCAGAAGAGTCTGCCGAGGAAGAGAAGAAGTAGAAATCTGACTGAGACGCGTTACTGGGTGTGCAGACTAGCAGACCCTCCGTGTGCGCATAGGTTCCGTAAGAGCTTCCCAGATCTAGACCTTCCCGACTGTTCAGTGTGCCACTCATGCTCAGTTGTTCACGAAACTGTTGTTCTCGAAACTGTTGTTCGCGAAGCTGACCTCATCGGTAAATCGCAAGTGGTCGCATGGTGAAAAAGTGAGCATTCTGAACTTCGTTTGCTCGGAAGAGAATACGAACTTTCCTCCGCTCCTGAGCCTTGACTCGGGTGCTTCGATTGCTGAACTGTTCTTGGAGTGAGAATGCCTCGTCTGCGCCTTTAACTCCCTGCTGAAGAGCGAGGAACTTCCCGAGGGGTAATTGGCGCTTCATGAGGAGCACTCCCTGGGAGTCGTACAGAGCGCCTTCGCCAATAATTTGGGCGACCGAAAAATCCTCACCATTTTCAAGCTGCGCATCAATGCTAAAGATTGCTTCACCAGAGGGGAGCACGTGTTTCTTCATCATTACCTGATCAAGCGTAATCCTGTGAGATGCGGGGAGGGGGAGATCCCTTGAAACAAGTGCTTTTATCCGCTGTTGGTACGGCCCATCTGATTCGAGAAATACCGAAAATCCTCCAAGTCCAACGAGAATCAGGACAATGAGTGCGGTGAAAAGTGTCGTTGTGCTGTGGGAGGATAGAGTCTTCGAATGATGAGCAGAATGTTCGTAGCGAACTTCAGAGCCACTTTCCTCTTCGGCTTCTGATGATTCCGGATTTGCAATAGAAATCACCTGTGCGAATTTGTTAGGAGTCACATTTTGTGATTCAGGATGAAAATCCTCTTCAGCCTCCTCGTAGAAGAAGCTTCTGCTATCTCTTGGAGTCTGTGGTGATTCTTTCACATGCTCATAGAATACATCTGAAAGCATTTCTTCCTGAAGGAGAGGATGTTCCTCACGGATATCATCAGGAAGATCTCTTATTTCATCAGAATGAGGATCTGAAGCTTCATACTCGGTTTCTTCCCATCCCAGAATAGTCGAATCGCTCCCTTCTGATAATAGGGCTTCTGAATCGAGGTCTTCCCCTGACACGGAGGTCTCGAAGTGTTCTTCGTCGACATTATTAGCCTTAAAGATGTCACCACTCTTTAAGAATTCATGATCCTCTCGCTCGTATCCTGACTGCACCGGGAGATTCGGCTGTTCTTCGTGATAGAATTCCTCCGATGATCCTCTCTCGAAATCAAGAAATATGTCATCTTCACTTTCAACCTCTTCCGGTTCTCCTTCGGCTGCTCTCCACTCCGCTGTGCTTCTTAACGGATCTGTCTCTGATAATGGTGTCTCCCACAGCTCTTCTTCCGTGATGAGCAGGGCTGAGTCTTTATCATCGGCTGGAGACTCCCATTCGCCGAAGGAGGATACCTCGTCTTCGATTATATATCCCTCTTCCCGCAGTTCCTTTGCATTCGAAAAATCGTGTGGTGGGGATTCCTCGGTGAAGGTGAAGAGGCTCTCTTGAGTAGGCCTCCTCCACTCTTCATCCTCGAAGATATCCTCTTCAATTTCTGGATTCACCGTATCTTCAAGCACCCTTTGCTCTTGTGGTTCTTCCGTCTCAAGGGGTTCTAAAGACTTGACACCATGCGTCTCGGTATTTGATTCAACCATAGAGCGGGGTGTGTGAAGACCGTGACTATGCAATTCATCTGTTGTGATAAACTCACCGATCTGTGCAAAAAACGGATTTGACTGTAAGAGGAATACGGTATCGCAGTGTGAGCAGTGTAGAGAGAGCTCCTCGACAAAAACAGTCTCACTGCCGGAAAAAGTAGGCGCTGCTGATGGATCTGGGATTGCAAATTGCGATTTACATGAAGGACATCCAATAAGTCGCAACATCTCATTGTGGTTCAGATGAGGCACGCTGCGCTGGCGTTCGTCGCCATGCCCCTTTTCCTGAGGAATCTCCTCTGAAGATACTGTTAGTAAGGAGGAATCGTTATCTCTCTCCACCTGGGCTTCCTTAAATCCTATCTCCGGTAAGCTTCTGCTCGCTCAAAACTAAGGTTGCAACATGAGCTAAAGTCAACTTGGTCCAAGCCAGCCAGAGAATACTTGTGCGATAGTGAGCCATTCATCAACCACTTTCTCATAAGGGCACACCGCCAATGACGGCTGCTTGCCACTGGACTCGCTCGGGATACTCCTACGCACTTTCCCAAAATTCCAGAGTGATGAACGGCACTGTCCCAAATACATTTAGATTCAGGATAGGAGCCGGTCGGTGCTCAACTCTCCAGTAATATAGCGAAAACTCCCCCCTTGAAAGACATCGTTTCCTCATGAGCGTCTTTGTGCTTTTGTTAATCGTAACGGTATTTTACCAATTCCAACACCCATTTTTCTTCGCATGGTGGTTACCGCTTACTAGTAAAGGAACCCAGTCGCGGGTAGGCTCACGGAGGAGCGAATATGAGCCCTTCGAGGATGAAAAAGTGAAAGAGCACGAGCGAATATGTACCTTTTGGCTTGGACGACATAGGTTTTCTGGCTCAGGGCTGTGGGTATATCTCGAAACAGTTTTACCTCCACTTGTAGACCGTTTGTTAGCAGAGGGATATTCTGTTCGTATCATCGGGGCCGGTAGCTGTGAATTATTGCATCTGTTGCAGAAGCGCTTGGGAGAAGCTGCACATCGTGTCCAACTCACGTGGTTAAAAAATCCCCTCGGAAATCGATATCTTGGTCATCTACAAGACGTATTCTACCTAGGTCGCTTCCCCGGCATTTTCCATGGCCTCAGTAATACGAAGCCGATTTTTGGAGGAGGGGAGTACAATCTAATTACACTCCATGATCTCTTTCAGGCCTTTCCTCCATCAGCGCCGAGAGGAATCTTCTCCATACTCAAATCGATGTGGTACCGGGGGATTTTCTACACTCTATTTTCAGGCACTCGGCTGGACGCCGTCGTTACGGATCTTCAACATACGGCAACAGAGATCCGGGAGCGATATCGCGCTGCTTGCGGACTACATGTATTGCCACCTCCATTGGCCGCACACTTTCGAGAGCCATGCACCGATGAGAAGGCGCAGGATAGAACGTTGAAGTTTCTTGCTTTCGGAAGTGCCGATCCGAGAAAAAACTTCCCTCGAGTGGCAACTGCTTTTAAGAGTTTTGACATGAGCGCTGAGCTACATGTAATCCTTGCCAATCCTCGAGCAGAACCACTTATCTGTGAGCAGTTACAAACAGTTGGTGTGAATATGAAAAGCGTGTTCATCCATGTTCATCCCGACAATGAGACGCTTCGTGAATTATACCGCAGTGTACAAGCAACAATTTTCCCCTCACTTGCAGAGGGATTTGGTTATCCTATTTACGAGAGTCTTTCCCAAGGCACCCCAGTACTTACGGCCCAGAATTTGGTATCGCAGGAATTTGCCGACCGTTGTGAACTCCTTAAGACGTGTGATCCTCGCTCAGTTCTTCAAATCGAATCTGGTATGAGAGAGCTTGCCGAAGAGGAGGTCTCACCGTTGAGTCGGAAGGAGGTGATATCTGAGGTTCAGGAAGCGTTAAGTCCTGAAAAATATGTGAGGAAGCTTATGGAATGCTACTTTTCAGTTGCTAAAAATCTTCACCTCTGTGAGTGTCCTGAGGAGGCTCGCAAGGGCTCGTAATAACGTCCCCCTTCCTTGGGGAATGTAGGAGAAGAAACATGGCAGATTCTACCTTTGAACAGGCTACCCGCCAACTCGATAAAGCACTCAGTTTTTACCAGATCGATACCGAATCAGAGCAACGACTTCGATCACCGAAGGCGAGCCTGAGTGTGTCCATTCCTGTACGAATG
>JBMTVV010000174.1:0-4626 GCA_049451755.1 Bdellovibrionota bacterium | reverse complement strand
TTGTTTTTGCGAACCAGATAATCCAACTGCTAGTGAACGATGATGATCGAGAGAGAGTCGTAGCGCCTCACGACAGACTGCCTGCTCTAGAATGAGATCATCGATTGTCTGAGGAATTGAGGTTGGACGAATCATTTTATTCCTCAGTCGGTCACGAACTTCGTGCTCGCTAAGGGGCTCTGACAACCACCGGGAGATATTATTGACACCAGCTTCGACGAGTACATTCGCAACCGAATAGCTCATTCCAAGGTTTGCACTAACAGTTCTATTGAAAATTTGCTCTCTTTCCTCATTGAAAAATACGCTAAAGACATCGGTCGTTGCTCCACCGATATCAGCACAGAGGACGTTTAATTCTGATCGTGCTGCATACTCTCGAACGATATCCCCAACAGCCGCTGGTGTAGGCATGACAGGTACCGGAGTCCAACGGAGTAATTTGTCGTATCCCGGAGAATGGCTCATGACGTGACTGAGAAAAAACTCATGGATGGCTTCTCGCGCTGGAGCCAAATCTTCACGTGAGAGTTCAGGACGCACATTCGGAACAAGCGATACCTGGGCCCTTCCTTCAAATAACTCTTGAATACTGCTACCAGCATCCTCATTCCCCGCATAGATGAGCGGTAATAAAAGAGTAGCACCAAATCGAGGCCTCGGATCCGCCGCAATAATCATTTCGGCCATCTCAGTAACGTGGTCAACGGAGCCTCCGTTCACATTCCCGGCCATGAGCACAATATCGGGACGCAAGTGGCGAATTCGGGCAATAATTTCGTAATCTTCTCGCTCATCATCTGCAGAAAAAGCTTCAAGCACAATTGCTCCCGCTCCAAGCGCTGCACGCTCAGCAGATTCCACACTCATCTCTGGAACAACACCAGTAACCATCATCTGCAGACCGCCACCGGCAGAACTCGTCGAAAGATAGAGATCAATCCCGTTACTCTTTTCCCTTTCGCAGAAAGGGGGAGTGCGGCGCTCATCAAGAATAGTCCTCTGACTAATCTCTTGGATCTCAGCAAAAGCGTTGAGCGCACCCACGGTCACATCCGCAACCGGCTCCTCGACTGTAGTTGGCGCCTCTCCACGATACGTTTGGCGCCATCCGCTTGGACCTTTCTGAAAAAGAAGAGCTTTTGTAGTCGTTGAACCACAATCCGTAACGAGTACGACCTCAAGATTCTCTAGATCGATTTGCTTCTTCATGAAAATAGCGTTCCAAGCGCTGTGAGCCACTCTAGAATTAAGAATTGTAATCTTTCAACAAGCAGTGCCATTCTCGCCATAACCGTTGAACCAAAAAAGGCTCCGAAGCATACCATCATGAGCCAGCGACCCGACATCGAGATACTCTTTCCGCCTTCGCTTACTGTTCGAAAGGTGAAGAAGAAGTAGTACATGACAGAAAAAAGCGTTATGAGAAATATCCAGTTGTTGACGGTTGGAAATAGAGCAAACTGTCCTTCCTCCAGTACAATGAGCGATCGGAAGCTCCCGGTAAGTTGTGGAACCATTTCTGCAAAAAATCCCTTAAATGCAAGACCTCCGCTGTATCCAAGTGAAAACCCGATGACAAGCTTCGCTAACCATGCATACCGCTTCGAATAGAGCGCGTAATAGAGGAGTCCAAACATCATTGGCAACAAGTAGAGAAGTAGCCAGTAGTTATAGGGGGCTGACGTTGTCCCATCTGGGTATGTTACGATCGTTAAGCCGAACATCGGCTCGAGTATCTTCGGCCATAGAAAGCTCTTAAAAACAAGTATCGGAAAAAATCCGGCGGCAATTCCAATAAAGAGGTGCTCGAAGAATCGATAGAACGGATTTTCTCGGATTAAGAAACTGTAAATTGCTAGTGTTGCGATACCTCCGATGAGAATCGTTGCTGTATCCCAATTCATGCCGACACTCCTTCTTGTGCATGACGGCTTTGGAACCAACGATACGCCTCACGAAGATTCCCGATGATGATAAGAAAAATAATCATTAAATGAGCAACACCAAGGGCGGTGTTTGTGACAAGCGCATTATCATTTGGACGTTCTGGATAACTGTCTTTCAGAAGCTTCGAGTACCACGCCGCTCCAGCAATTCCCTCAAGCAAGCCATTCAACTGTCCAGAATCAAGATAAATGTACGCCTCAGGGATGGTAATAGACGTACATCCGTGGCCAAATGTTGGAATAAATCCCTCCTGCTGAAAAAATTGGACATACATATCAAAGACACCGACAAGTCCCGTGAACTGACCTAAGAAACTAACCTGTCGAATCGTTTTAATATCCCGAAAGAGGGGAATATTCTTCAAGGGGGTGCCAAAAATATCTTTTTCTAATTCAATCCGAAGATCCTTTGATTTTGCTACAGACTGAATAAAGAGTGCATTCCCCGGTCGATACCCGAGATTTACCCAGTCGATACCATACTCATACCGTGAACGCGGATCTTCTAGTATCAGTCGTTCAACGACTCTTTCCGGAATGGATTTCAGAAATCCTTCTCCTGGCGCATAAAGAGTAAACAGTGCAAAAGGGATCCGCTTCCGGAGCAGATGCTCGATGATGACCTCGGCCTGAGGTTCGTTCTCTGCTTTTGTGTTCGGACCGAAATCAAGGGCCAAAAGAGCAATGGCACCCTCTTGTTGCTCCAGCTCGTTGATGATGTCAAACAAGATCGATGCAGACTTCATGGTTGCTGGTCGCATGCTTTGCCTGAAACAAATCGGGAGACTTACCACTACCAGTACGAGAAGGTAAATAAGTTGTCTCTCAAGTGAATGCATGACTATGACCTCCCATTTCGAGAGGAAAAGCTCTCTGATTCAATCGAAAACCACATGCGAAAGGCCATGACAAGGCCCGCAATCATGGCTCCGATCTTGATAGCACGGAACGCAGCGGTATTTGGGACTTCCAAGAGCCATTGCCGAATGGCAGGGAGATCGTCCGAAATGTACTCATAAAACGATATCTGTCCCAGCATGACGAGTATCGCAGCAACCATCATCAGCAAACTCTCAACACTCCGAATGCGAAATGCCCTGTAGGCTGCAGAAGCAATGTAAACTCCTAAAAGAGAAAACATCGCAGATCCCAGAGAGACGAAGAGCCCCTCAAAGAAAAAAAGATACAGCTTACTTGTCCATGATTGCTCATACTGTATCCGGAGTATCTTCTCATAGATGACACCGGTTTCTGTAATACGCTGACCAAGTGCTTGCACACTCTCATCATGTGAGCCGCCGTCTTGAATAATAGTAAGCGCCGAGCCCATTGTGGCACTGAGTTCTTGGTCTAACTGCTTCAGTCGCTCTTCTGATACCTCATTCAGGCTTTCAAGAAGAGGTGACAAAAAGAGGTCACGCTCAGAAGTGATACGAGCCACCGTTGACTGCACGGACTCTTCTAACTTGCGAACTCTATAATCCTTAGTGGGAACACCCACTTTTCCACTCTTTGCATCCTCTACAATTACCTCAGCAAAGCGTCCCAAATTTCTGCAGTTTCGATTCTCAGCCGTAACGGCGAGTCCATTCAACCAATCAAGAGTAGTCACTGACATCATAAGAACTAAACCGGACAACAAGGCAGCACTGTAGGCCCAGTCCCTACGACGGAAGACGACTCGCGTGCCATGAACCCGAAATAAGTTAATAATTCCCAGACCGAACGCCATGGTTCCGACTACAATGAATCCGTTGCTAATCTCATCATGGAGATCTGCAACTCCCACAGCCTCCAAAACGTTCTTCGGTAGGAGAAACTCGAGAAAAAAGTAAACGCCCGCTAAAAACGTTACGATTCGGATAAGACGCCCTCTATAGCCTAACTCTTTCATTGAACACGAACTCCCACCGTTGCATCCTCACCCGGAAACGTTTGAACGGGAAAGAGGTCGGACCACTGATAGCGTAGAAGGACATCGATATTCGGGATTATCTGCTCAGGGAAAAGTGTATTCCATGTAGCAAGAAGCACACCTATAACAATAAGGATCACAAAAAGAAGCTTTGCCACATCTTGGCCTGCAAGACTTCCAAGTTGTACCGGTTCCCTACTTAAATATGCAGAAGAAGCATATAACTCTTCTCCAATAAGTGTGTAATCAGCAGTACAGATAAAAAATGGTACCTGCTCTGGACTTACGCTCGCAGCAACTTGCATTGCACCTACTTGCTGACCAGCTTCGGCTAAGATTAAGGACTCAGCAGCAAAATAACCGAATAGAAAGGCTGATCCGACTTTTTCCCGATGCATGAGCCCCATATACCCAGAAGCAAAGGCAAACTGACTTTCCGATAGAAATATGATGCTCTGAGGATCGAATGCTGAGACTCTTCGAGCTTCTCGATAAGCATCTCGCACTCCATTCTCCACGATCGCCATTGCCTCTGGATTATACTGTGGAACGAGAAGTCGTGAGCGAAATCGAGCAGCTCGGTATGCAACATGCGAAAGCACACCGAGACACGCGTAGAGCACTGGGCTTACAGAAGTAAGTCCTGTCGTAAATGAGATTGGCCGGCCAAGCTCTGCGGCCCTTCCAATCGCCTCGTTGACGGCATCTACCCCCGGGATACGCCTAATGAATATCGCACCTCCCGCAGAAGCTCGCCGAATA
>JBMTVV010000173.1:0-4641 GCA_049451755.1 Bdellovibrionota bacterium | reverse complement strand
CTTACAGTGTGAAGCACTGCTTATTGTCGGAGGAGAGTCTCCAGAAGTGAGAATGGAGGTCTTCGACGCGGCCGCACGTCACTGTCCGATTATTAGCTCGCCAGAGGGAGTCTCCGCGTTTGCGCTCAAAGCTGGGGAGCACTTTGAGATGGTCGACGGTTTGAGCGAATGGATAATCCGGCTTACACAAGCGTATCAGCCCGAGCAGGAAGCCTGTGGAGGACGATTGTTCGAGTTGCTCTCTGACAGGCACAACCCGGAGATAGTAGCCAGAAAACTCCTCGATGCGGTTTCTGCTGAGTGTGAGAAAACTGATGAAGAAGAGGAGGCTGATGAATCGAGTGCCTTCTGACCTCATCCTCGACTAAGAGAGACCATTGGGTAAGCACCGCAATACTACCTGATAGTGTGGTGAGGGGGTGCTTCCGCTGGTTTTCCCCAGACCTACTGACAAACTATCTTCTTATCGCGAGAACTCTCATTTCGCATCACATGCAGTCCTTTCAAGATGTGATACGTTTTTTCAGGTAGCCACGTCTGAGAGGGATGTATCTTGGAGCTCAAGATATTCTCATGTATGAGCCTCAGATCTCCTAGCAGTGAAACAAGGTCTTCCTCTAAGTCGATATCATAGAGGAAAGGAAGGAGATGAAGGGGGAGCGTGTTGTATTTCTCGCGAAGTGCGCACACTTCTAGTGCATCCTGAAATACTTCACCAAAACCATTGATGTCAGCCTTCTCAGGTAGACCTGCGAGGTAAAATCCACCTAGAGGTGCTGGGCCAATTACGAGACTACCCGATTCGGTCGCCTCTATCGCTTCCACCAATATTTGAGGTGAGAGCAGGGGACAGTCCGAACCAATAACTACTATGGGGCCGGATGCCAGCCGTGTCTTATTCAAAAGGCTATTCGTTAACTTTTCTGCAAATGAGACTCCCTGCTGGATTTCGTGACGAGCAGGTATGAGATGGCGTAATAAAGAAATTTCGTTCTCGTTCTCTACGCTCCAACTGCATACAATTTCTACTCTTTCGGCGATCGTCTGAAGAGCAGTGAGAGTATCGAGCACGAAGGCGCTATGGAGCTGAGTCACCAACGAAGGTGGAAGGGTTCGCTGTAGTCGTGATTTTGCCTTTTGATCAGTAGGACTACGAGAGAAGAGAAGTACCGTGGTCCTAGAGGATGGTTTTGACATAAAAAGACAGGGGTAAGGACGATTCAATATGCTTAGCGCTTCTGTAGGCTAGCAGGTGGTGGTAGTAAAACGAACCATGTGAAGAAAAAGCTCTAAAAAGGGGCAATAAAATATCCTAAGAGTATACTAAGTCCTGTTAGCGCTCCGATGCCAAGCCCTACTAGTGTGCCATAGGAGACGATGAAGAGGAAAAATCCTCTCATAGCAGACCTGTGAGTACACAGCGAACAACGCTCATCCATATCTTCTTCTCCTCTTCACGAATAATTACCAGGAGCTGATTCGTGCAGCTATCATGTTATCAGTCTTTGCTCACTATGGTCAGAGTAAAATTTGCGCATGTTCATCTTGCTTTCCAGAAAGGGAAGGTATTGCCATGGTAGCGGTGTTCCTCGCTGAGGGTTGATTATTTTTTTCTACGTTAAGCCTCGTTTTGCTGATTTCTGACGTACGGTACTCGCCGAAGATTCCATAGGTCTCGCCGGAGACAAGAGGAATAACTGCCATCAAGTCTTTGCCGCTTTTATAGAGAGCCTCTACATGAGCAACATTAGTTTTTTTCGTTAACAGACACGTGTGTAAACCGATTGAACCGGTATTTCGGCCTCCTTGCTGTAGCGGATGTATCTGAGAAGCTTTTATCTGTGACAACCCCTGCGTAATTTCGTAGTGGAGACCCATAAGCGGTTGGTGATCTTCGATGACGTTCATGAGAGACGGGCGTATGCATTCAGGAATATATGTTTTCTTAAGAGATGCTTTTTGAGCTCGCCGTTGATGCTGGAGGCCTTCCTGCTGGATCAATGTTGTATATCGGCTACGTGTCTCATCTAAGATCATTCGTTGTCGACTTGGCGAGACTCGTCCGCGGGTCGAGGGCCACTGGGTAGTTATACCTGGGGTTGGAAGGGCAAAGATATGTTGAACATGACATTGCTCTCTGGCCCCTCGGACTTTGAGAGTTCCGACTGAATAGCAGCCCAGAAGCGACAGGTGAGAACTGTGTACATATTGTTTTTGGGTCTGGTTCACGATGGTAAAGAGTGATGGTTCACTTAGGCTCGATGAAGGGAGCTTTGAGATAGAAAGATAGAGGAGATATTGACTGAGAAATTCTCGTTGTCTGACACTGGGGATAAACTCGAGGCTAGAAGTATGCGACGATACTGGAGTGTTCGATAAAAGTGAGGCAAGTCCCGGTGAGGTCCAGTTAATACCGAAGGCAAGAATCTCAATAGCATTTGGGATGTTCCAAAGTGGACGTAGTAGCGTTGCAGAAAGTAAATCCCTTCCTCGCCGTACGGTGAGGAGTGTCGCATCCCTTGAGAGATGTCGTTGAAACAGTTTCTGAAGAGAGGCTTTTTGAGGGGTTCTAACGACACGCCCGGAAGAGGTTTGGGAAAGGACCGTGCTTGTACTGGAGTATTTTTCCTGAAGATGCGGGAACGAGAGTTGAAAGAGGCTGAAGGCATCGTGGGCGAAAAGGTCTATAATGGTTGCAAGTTGTGGAAGATTGTCCGGACTTGCCGCGGTCACTCTAACATCCCCAACGCTCACATCACTGTTCTTCTTCACGTGAAAGGCGGCGGCGAGTGAGGGGTTTCTTTGGCCGAGGAAATGCTGCGCAAGATTCTCTCGCTGCTTTCGTTTCACGAGTGGTCCGGTTCTCATAAGTCCTCATCTATAGCTCATCCGAGAGAATGAGCTCGTTATTCCTTTCGTAGTACCCTTCTGTTTGCGGCACCGCTTCTGTTGCAGCAGTGTTTTCCTGGCAGTGTCGTTATTTGCCTTCAGGGTACTCGCATAGTTTGGCTACATCGAATACAGTGATGGTCCCCGCAAAAGAACTGTGGGGAGTATACGGAGAGTGCCCGATTGAGCCAAGAAAAGCCTCTCCTCATCAGAATGAGCGTTCGCTATGAAGTTAGAAGGGCATCTTCGAGGACTATCTCCATCTCAAATACGAGAGGCAGAACGGCTCTTTCGTCGGAGTGTAGAGCCTGAGCAAGTCGTCTCTCTTGAGCTTGGGCGCGAAATTTATCAAGTTTCTCGCACTCTCGGAAGAATGGTAGGCGTAATTCTTTCCCGAGAAGGAAAGATTGAGAAAGTGCTCATTGGCACCCGAGAGATTCTCTATATTCCAGACCTTGGACGTTATCGTCTTGGTCGAGGGAGACTGCGGAGATTGCGACTCATTTTTTCCGATCTATCAAAGGGGGGGGATGGCCGGGCAACGATTCCCTCAGATATTTATACCGACCTTGAGAAGCTTCGACTGGATGCAGTCGTAAGTGTTCGAGAGAACGGCACGGATCTCTCGGTAACGTATGCGCACCTCGTTGGAGGTATTCAGGTAGAGGAGGATCCATATGTTACCGAAGAGCGCCTTCGATATCGTGAGGGCGAGTTCTCGTTTCTCGAGCTCATTGAGTCAGTCGAAGAGCAACTTATTGCTACTCGCGGACATCACCCTACAACAAACAGTGCCTTAATTGTTGGAGTATATCCAAAGCAACAGGCAGATTGGGAGGAGTCGCTCCTTGAGTTACAAGAACTAGCACGAACTGCTGATGTGAATGTAGTTGATTCGGTTGTTCAGCGTCGAACTCCTGATCCGAGAACGCTTGTCGGTCGAGGAAAGATAGAGGAGATTATGCTGAGAGCGCTTCGTCTTGAAGCCGAGCTCCTCATTTTCGATGGCGAACTGAAACCGTTTCAGTGGCGTGTCATCACCAATTCAACCGATCTGAAGGTGCTGGATCGGAGCATGCTGATTCTTGATATTTTTGCGCAGCGTGCTAGGAGCAGTGATGGAAGACTCCAAGTCGAACTCGCTCAGCTGAAGTACAATTTGCCGCGACTTGTTGAGAAGGATGTGGGTCTATCGCGTCTCACTGGTGGAATTGGAGGGCGAGGTCCCGGGGAGACAAAGCTGGAGATTTCTCGTCGGAGAGCTCGCGATAGAATACGAGACCTAGAAAAGCGGATCGATAAGTTGCAGAATCAGCGCGACCTTCGCCGTCAAAAACGTAAGGGGGTTCCGTTGCCTCTCATTGCGATTGTTGGTTATACGAATGCGGGAAAATCCACCCTCTTCAACGCGATCACGAAAAGCTCAGAGTTGGCAGAAGATAAGCTGTTTGCCACCCTTGAGCCCTCTCAGCGTCGATATGTACTTCCTCCAACTGAAGAAGAGTCGCTGCAGGGTGGCTATGGTGCTCCCGTGGTTTTCACCGACACCGTAGGGTTTATTCGTGATCTTCCGGAGGAGCTACGGAATGCCTTCAGGGCGACACTGGAGGAGCTCTATGAAGCCCATATGCTCCTTCATGTGGTCGATAGCTCGTCTCCCTATGCCGAGGAGCAGGTGAAGGCAGTTGATGCTGTTCACGACTTTTCCATTTTCTGCTTTGAGACTCCTGTCGACTACAAGAATATCATTAG
>JBMTVV010000172.1:0-4644 GCA_049451755.1 Bdellovibrionota bacterium | reverse complement strand
AACTCAAAAAGATACTGAGCAGCTATGACCTACTCGCTGCTGAACACTCAGAACAAACCCCGTCCAAGTGTAAGAGGTCAGAGTCAGCGATAAACTGGAGGGTGTGTCTCATATGAAAGAGTAGCGGCGCTACTACTTCTGATGGCACATCAACTTCCTGCACATCGTTACACTTCGTACACCGAGAGAGTACGTGGTGTGAGTGCTTGCAAGAATGGTGATTACACGCAAGGTAGGTTCCTTCAGGAGTAACTCGGTGTACGAGATGAAGCTGTGAAAGGGTATCAAGAATTCGATACACGGAAGCTTTATCAAGAGAAACTTGCTCATCTCCTTGACGAGATAACTGCTCATAAATAGCTGGTGCGGAAAGTGGCTGTTCGGCCTTTGCGATACACTCAATGACCGCCACCCGAGAACGGGTAATTCGGCAACCAGCCTTCCGTAGCACCTTCAAGGAAGTACCCAGGAACTCCCCTTCCGGACTCAATCCGCTCTCTATCGTGTCTTTACTTTTCTTCATAAGACGCCTAGGAGGCAGGGTACCCCACCCTTTCTCCATAATGCAAATAACAGCTATTGTAGAAATAGCAGCTTAATATAAAACGTGTATTTTCAATATCTTAAATATAGATACATGCATTCCCTCAACCTCTTATTGATACTTCTTTGCAATTACTGTAGGTATTTTCTGGAATCACCGTCTCAATGACTTTGGCGGGACACTTTGGAGAATCCTTGGCATGAACTCACCACAAAAGGTCACTATCCACCTCCTCTTGAAACGAATAGCTCCTTTTGCGTCATCACCTATTGTTTTCACCGGCTGGCTACTTTCTCACCTACTTCCCCTCACGCTTGTTGCACAACCATCCGAGGTCACCCCTCAAGAACTCCCCACCATTACTGTCTCTGCGAACCCGCTCGCACCGAGCCTCCTTGAGTACGGAAAGCCCATCTCGATCATGGAAGAAGATGAAGTTGAACGACGAATGGAAGGTACGCTCGGAGAGACTCTCCGACTTGAACCGGGCGTACGGAGCTCATTCTTTGGACAAGGTTCTAGTCGACCAGTTATTCGCGGGTTCGGCGGCGACAGAGTACGTGTACTTAAAAATGGTGTGACGACTGGTGACATCTCTGATATCAGCGAAGACCACGTTGTTGTCGCAGACCCAATGCAGGCCAAGCAGATTGAAATCTTGCGTGGTCCAGAAACGCTCCTCTACGGGAGTGGCGCTATCGGTGGAGCAGTGAATGTAACTGATGACTCCATCCCCGAGACGAGCCTCGGCAAACCATTTGAGGGAAAACTCCTTGGGCAATTCGGGAATTCCGCTGATAACGAAAAGACTGTCGGCGCAAAACTCCGCGGAGAGTCAGGCAGCTTCAACTGGCATCTATCAGGCTTCAGCCGAAATACCGATGATTATGAAATACCAGGTTTTGCAGAGTCCTCTCGATTTCGTGAGATGGAGGAATTAGAGCACCACGAAGATGAGGACCATCACGAAGGAGCTGAGGAGGAAGAAAGCCAGGGCAAACTGGAGAACTCAGATACAGAAAGCTGGGGGGCAACCGCTGGAACTTCTTACGTATGGGGCAAGGGGTTCTGGGGTGTATCAGTGAGCGGTTTTGGCTCTGATTATGGAGTTCCTGGACATATTCATGTCGAAGAAGAGGACCATGAGCACGGCATGGAAGAGGAAGAAGAAGGTGAGGATGTCCGAGTGGAAGCCGAACAGCTCCGAGTAGATATGCGTGGACGGGTCGATGATGTCAGCGAAGCAATTGAGTCCATCAAGTTTCGAATGGGGGTTACTGACTATGCACACGATGAGATCGAAGGTGGTGCAGTAGCAACTCGATATGAGCGAGATGCAATCGAGGCTCGACTTGAGTTCTTGCATGCTCCATTCGCCAACTTAAGCGGAGCAGGTGGAATTCAATTACACTACGATGATTTCTCAGCGCTTGGCGAAGAAGCTTTCCTTACTCCTGTAAAAACTTTCTCACCGGCACTCTTCTTCTTTGAGCAGGCACCGCTATCAGACTCACTCGATTTTCGCTTTGGTGGGCGAGTTGAATCGGTACGACTTGACCCTGTTGGAGAGGAGTCACAGAGGTATACGCCGTTAAGCCTCTCTGCTGGTCCGCTCTGGAACATCACCCCGAGTGGCGAGTATACGCTCGGGCTTTCCGTTGCGTATACGGAACGAGCACCCAATGCAGTTGAGCTCTTTTCGGAAGGACAGCATCTTGCACGCCAAATATTTGAAGTTGGCAATTCAGACCTCAACAATGAGGCCTCTTGGGGAGTTGATATCGCTCTTCAGAAAAATCACGGACTCATCACCGGAGCATTCACTCCTTTTTACCAGCAGTTTACGAACTATATTAACCTTGCCGGCACAGGGGCAGAAGTTGAGGGGCTTCCAGTCTACTCGTATGAGGAGATTGATGCTTACTTCTGGGGCTTTGAGTTTGAATCAGCTATGCATTTAGATCAGCTCATCTCAATGGGCACCCACCGAAGCACTCTTGAGTATCAAGTGGATTACGTGAGAGCTCGAAATGAGGATGTGAGTGGAAATCTTCCTCGTATCCCCCCTCTACGGAACATTCTTCGAGCCCGCTATCAGTATGCGGAGCTCCTTGAAGCGTTTATCGAAGGAGTCTTTGTAGAGCGTCAGAATCATGTTGCGACCTTTGAGATTCCGACTGATCGCTATACCCTCTTGAACGCTGAGGTGAGCTTTCAACTCCCCTCACTTACGGAAAAGAATGGGCGGATCTTTTTACGAGGTACGAATTTGACGGACGAAGAAGCTCGGATCCATAGCTCGTTCTTAAAAGATCTTGCACCGCTGAGAGGACGCTCCTTGCTTGTCGGATTCAGGACAAACTTGTAAGAATATGAGCTCATACGTGGTAACCGCACCGAACTGCCGCTGAACTCTTGATAGCGTAGGCTCTTTATAGGGAAATATTTTCAATGCTTGGCGAACTTCTCTCACGCGGTGGAATGGTCATGTACCTCTTGCTCGGCTGCTCCATTGTCTCTTCCGGTATTATCATTGAGCGGTTCTGGTTCTGGCTCACTGAGAAAAGGCGAGTGCCGATGAGCTCACTGCACGAACTCATAAAGGGCACCTCTGAAAAGCATACCTTACAGGACTCAACACCTATCCCTTTCATCCGGGAGATCTCTGTACTCGTGAAAGAGAAACGATTCGAGGAAATATCTGCTACCCTCAGGAAAGAGAGCGAACGTGCCTACGCCCGCTCGATTCAACACCTGAGCGGACTCGATACGGTTATTTCCATCAGTCCACTCCTCGGGATTCTCGGAACGGTGTTAGGTATTATGAAGTCATTCCATGCACTCGACCTCCAACACATGACCTCACCAGGTGAAGTAGGGCACGGCCTAGCAGAAGCGATGATTACGACGGCCTCTGGCCTCGCTATCGCCGTACCAACACTCGTCTGCTACAATCTCTTTCACTCACTCGCAGCAAGACATGCATCCTCTCTCTATAAGCTCGCTGAAGATCTACACCAACCCGTTCCTGAAGACACTTCTGACGAAGAGATCTCATGAATCCGTATCTACGACACGTCCAAAATCCTGTGCAACACGGTCGTTCAGTACGTCGAGCCCGAGTAGAAATCATTCCACTCATTGATGTTATGTTTCTCCTCGTTGCGTTTTTCATGGTGGTGTCAATCTCGATGGTCGCGCAAAAAGGTATTTTTGTAGACCTCGCTCCTGCCATAACGGGCGACTCTTCTATCGAGGGTGATGATGAAGCGCTCGTGATTTCAGTTGATGCAGGTGGGGCTTTTTACCTCAACAAGGAGCTCATTGTAGAGGGAGAGCTTTCTTCAATCTTGTCAGAGAGGGCGCAAAAAACTCCTGACACAGCAGTCATATTAAATGCTGACAAACAAGCAGCACATGCGAAGGTTATTGCAGCACTTGACCTCGTACGACACTCTGGCCTTCATAATGTTATCTTTGCGGTTGAGCCACAGGACTAGTATCGTGCGATTAACGGTTTGTCTTCTCGCGACTTTCATCATTCATCTCCTCTTCTTCTCGATTACTTCAGCGAGAAAAGATCTCCTTCCTTCCCTGCGAGTTTCACTCACTCCCTCACCACTATCGATTCAACTCCGTTCGATACCGGCACCATCGAAACAACGGGTCTCACCTGCACCGAAGAATCTTCAAACAAAAAAAGAGGTTGCTACCGGGCGCCAGGCGCCTCCAAAAGAGCCCCGACAAAAAACCAGGGAAGAAGCAAAAGAATCCTCACCTCTGAATGAGGAGTATGTCAGTAACTCGATGTCTCCTCGAGAGGTGAGTGAGGCAGAGTATCTCAGTAACCCGCCACCGACGTATCCAGAACAGGCGAGAAGACGGCGACAACAAGGAACTGTGCTCCTTCTCGTCGACATTGACTCTGTTGGTAAGGTAGAAAAAGTAACGGTAAAAGAGAGCGCTGGATTCCCCATTCTTGACCGGAGTGCACTCGCTACCGTGTCAAAGTGGCAGTTTGCACCCGCTATAAGCGAAGGGAGCCCTGTGCCATCACAGGTGCTCGTGCCGATTCGCTTTGAGCTCGGAAAGCGGTAGGG
>JBMTVV010000171.1:0-4741 GCA_049451755.1 Bdellovibrionota bacterium | reverse complement strand
CTCTACTTTTCTCGCAAGCGGCTGTCGGTCCATAGAGTCCCTCGATTCAAGCAAGTACAGAACAAAATCCTCAAGAGGTAGCGGGAAAGCCAACCGCTGTTATGACAGAGTCCACGCAGCAGGAGGTGCAACAGAAGCTCTTTACGCAAGCTGAAAAAGGGGACGTAACACTTCCAACAAATTTTCAGGAGGTCAAAGGTGAAGAGGCTGAGCTTCTTCGTGATTTTTCTGGCGCAGTGCAGAGAACTGTCGCTCACCAACAGGCACAACCTCAAGAGGTAGATCAACTTGCGCGTATTGTAGAGGGGTTACTACAGGGGAAGTTGTCAGAGAGTAGCGTCCCGCAATCGTCAGTAACTGCGCCAGTAATGAAAGAGCAAAGCGATCTCTTCTCATCTCTCATTCAAGCTCGTGTGTTAAGCGGTGCTAATGAAGGGGCTTTATCGAAGAGCCTTGAACAGGTCTCGGGTCTCCTCAAGGCCGGAAGTCAGCAGAGTAATAATCAGACTTTCCATCAACAGGGGAATGAACAGCTATCTCTCGCAAGGCAAAAGAGTGCTGAATCAACATCAGCGATGAACAAGGAAGCATTTAAGGAGTTATCCAAAGGCCAAGAACTTCGCACTCTAAAAAAAGTTGAGGAGGCCTTAAAAGAAGTTGCGAAATCAAGAGATGGGAAAACAATCTCTCTTCGCCTCGATCCTCCTTCTCTTGGTAGTGTTCGAGTTGAAGTGAGTATCCGTGATGGAGTTCTTCACGCGAGACTGGCCGCGGATAGTGTTCATGTAAACACCCTCCTACGCGATAAAGGAGCGGAGCTGCAACAGGTGCTTCGTGGACTTGGAATTGACGTCAATGGCGTGAATGTATCGGTACAAGATGATGGACGTCAGTCGCAGCAGGATAGCAATATGTTCTCACAGCAAGATGGTCATTTTGAGGGGGGGCCTCGTGATGAGGCAAGTTTCAAAGCTTCTTCGGCAGTAACCGTAGGTGCTGGCCCGAAGGGCTCTCCGTTAACGGACCACTGGGTAGCGTAAATAATTAGGTAAGAGGAAAGAGATGGCAACTATTGATGGACTTGGACAGGTGGCGAATGGGGCTCTGGGAGGAGCTTCGAATGCCAAAGAGAATCCAGAGATCATTGATCAGACGGAGTTTCTGGAGCTGTTAGTCACGCAGCTCCAGAATCAAGACCCCTTAAATCCAATGCAGAATGAAGAGTTCGCTGTTCAACTTGCACAGTTTACTCAGGTAGAGCAACTGATTGGAATAAATGAGAAGCTTGAGTCAGGGAAAAGCGAAGAGAGTTTTGGTTCTCTGGCGTCTTACCTCGGTCAAGAGGTATGGCTTGATTCAGACGTTGTCTCCGTTGCTGATGGTAATGCCGGAGAGATAGCATTTCAGCTCGGTAGTAGTGCATCAAATGTCGATGTAGAACTCGTTGACTCAGCTGGAGTCGTTAGGCAGGTATTAAACATCGGCGCACTCTCTTCAGGTTCTCACCGAATTCCTCTTGAGGGTATCAATGCAGCGAACGGTGACTATCAGGCTCGCGTGAAAGCGAGCTCTTCGGGCGGTAGTGAATTCACACCTGAAGTTTCGGTAGCAGGAATTGTGAATGGCTACATTCCAGGACCAAATCCAACGCTTCTCGTTGGAGATAGGGAAGTATTCACCTCTGAGATATCGAGAGTACAGCTCCCAGCGTAGTGTATGTGTGTGGTAAAACCCGTCACGGGTAGGTTGTAAAGGAAAAGGTTGTTGTTGATTTAGCGTAAAGGAGATTACACGTGAGTATCGTTAACGGACTATTTGCAGGGCGAGCAGGAATTTCAAGTCACGGTTCAGCTATCGCGGTTGTTGGTGATAATATATCAAACTCGAGTACAATTGCATACAAGTCGAGTCGTGCCGAGTTTAATGACCTTATTGCGGGAGGGCAAACCGCAGGGCGGACTATCGGTTCCGGATCACAGTTATCAGCCGTGACGAGTAATTTCAGTCAAGGGACTCTGGAATTTACAAGTCGTCCCCTTGATCTTGCGATTGATGGAAACGGTTTCTTTGTTGTTGCTGATGGACCACAACGGTTCTATACGCGAGCTGGGAATTTCCGGACCGATGAATCGGGTAACCTCGTGGATCAAAACGGGTACTCAGTTCTTGGATTTCCCGCTAACGGGACCGGCGCGCTCGCTCCGCTCAATTTGAAGGGCGCCTCTTCTAGTGCTACGACGACCACGGGAGTTTCCATTTCGGGAAATATTGATGCTTCGAGCAGTGAGGATATTGATATTGACCGGCTTACCGGGACTGCTCCAAGTCTTCAGGCGACAAATGCGGGCACCGATGGAACTGCCAATACCTTAACGTATGCCGACTTGTCTGGAGCTGCGGCATTTCAAACAGCACTTGATGTTGTCGATTCTCTTGGTCGGGCGCATACAATGACCGTGTTTTTCTTCAAAGATGACGCGGCATCAAACTCATGGACAGCCGCTGCATATGTCAATAGTGAGGATGTTGACCCCCTTGCGACTCTTGAATCTGGCGAGCCCCGTTTTCTCGGCTCAACTGTTATGACGTTTGGGAGTGATGGGAGTGTTACGGCTGGAGGTACCATCACGGCGACGAATGTCCCTTGGAATAACGGGTCTGACGTAACCGGAGATATTACTATCGACCTCACTCAGTTTACTCAGTTCGCTGCAAACTCAAATGTGAATGCCATTAGTCAGAACGGACAGGGCGTAGGAGCCGTGACCTCAGTGAGTATTTCTGGGAATGGAGAGATTTTTGCGCTTCTCGATAACGGTGAGAACACGGTTATTGGAACTATTGGATTGGCAAACTTTGCAAATGAAGAAGGTCTTCAGCGAGTAGGAAGTAACTTGCTCGCCCAGTCGAATGATTCAGGAGAGCCAATTCAAGGAAGTCCAGCGAGTGGAACGTTCGGTACGATTCAATCTGGTTCACTTGAGCTCTCAACGACTGATATTGCAACAGAGTTCGTTAAGCTGATTACCCTACAAAGAGGATTTCAGGCAAACTCAAGAATTATCACCTCAATCGACCAGCTGCTGAACGAGATTATCCAGCTTGCCTAGTTGATGTATAGACTCATTCTAAGGACCGTGGAGGAGATGGGGGTCTCTTCCACGGTTTTTTATTAGGAACACGCAGATCAAATCATACCATAAGGGCTTCTGATTCATTCTCTCTCTCCGTAAGCCTATCTCTATGTGTCAGTTTGTTTATATATCCGTTAGGTCTTTCCACGAGATTATCGAATGTCTAGAATACCAGTAACGGAAAGAGAGTTACGAAAAGTAGGGTGGTAGGAAAAAACATTATGGTAGCCTTTACAGACCAGGAGCTCATTGATGGTGTTGTTGCTGGTGATATAAGAGCCATAGCGCGTTTTATTACCCTATCAGAGAATCGGGTGCCCCGGGCTCGACGTCTGTTAGCGAAGCTCCCAACGCGTTCTGAGCGGGCGCACGTCATTGGCATTACGGGCTCGCCGGGGGCGGGAAAGTCGAGTCTTGTTGATCAACTCGCGTCTGAATGGGCTAGTGAGGGTAAGAGAGTGGCGATTGTTGCGATTGATCCTTCAAGTCCTTTCTCTGGTGGAGCGGTTCTTGGGGATCGTATCCGTATGATTTCAGCTCTTTCGAAGGAGTCCGTCTTCGTCCGTAGTATGGCGACGAGGGGAGCCCTGGGCGGAATTAGTCGCGGTACGCATGATGCCTTGATGATTTTGCAAGCAGCGCCCTTTGATATTATCATCATTGAAACCGTTGGTGTGGGTCAGGCCGAGGTTGATATCGTCCGAAGTGCTGATACCTGTTGTGTGGTGTTAGTCCCTGGTATGGGCGATAGTGTACAATCTCTCAAAGCCGGCATTCTTGAGATTGCAGATCTTTTTATTATCAATAAGAGCGACCTGTTCGGGGCTGATATCCTTGAGAAAGATTTGCATGTGCTGTTGAGTCTCGTCGAAGCCTCTGAAGATGGCTGGACTCCCTCAATTGTTCGGACCGTTGCTACCCGGGGTGAGGGCGTATCAGAATCACGAACTGCCATGTCACTCCATCGAGAGTGGTTGCTCTCCAGTACTTTAGGGAAGACGAGATCAGTACAGCTGACAGAGCAACGATTGCTGCAACTGTTCTTGGATGATGTGCGGGAGGATATCGAATCATCGTGTCGTCAGGTATTAATCGAGTGCGCCCAGAGGGTATGTGAGAGAGAAATGAGCTTCCCTGAGGCGTTTGAGTGTTTACACGCGAGTTACGGACAACATCGTGCCAAAAAGTGAGGTGTAGAGATATCAGGTATGAAGAGGGGATTACGGCATTGTCCTCACGGCAAGCCTCGATGAAATCGCTTGCCGGAGTTATGCGAAGGCTGCCATACTTTTCATTCAGTATGCCGTACCAGAGGGGTCGTATCGAGTGGTAACAGAAGAAGAAGTGATATTGGTTTTGCAAACCATAGAGGATCCGGATCTTTTTCTTGACCTTTGGTTTCTAGGGCTTATCTATGACATTCGAATTGATGGAGGTCATGTAGCGATTGATATGACTTTTACAACTCCCCTCTGTCCTTCTGGTCCAACGTTGGTAGAGCAGGTGCGCACTGAGGTTGAGAAGTTAGCAGAGGTAGAAGAAGTGGAAGTGCGAGTAGTCTTTGATCCTCCTTGGCAGCCGAATGAAGAGGTCAAGGGCCTTATGGG
>JBMTVV010000170.1:0-4752 GCA_049451755.1 Bdellovibrionota bacterium | reverse complement strand
ACACAACTCACCACGACTCGTCGATGATGTGGCGCTGTGCGGTGCTCCCAGAGATAGATCCCCTGCCATGTCCCCAGAACAAGGCGTCCTTTCGTGATAGGAATCGAGAGCGCTGTTTGAGTAAGAGCTGCCTTCATATGTGACGGCATATCATCTGGCCCCTCTGCGGTATGCGTGAAGCCAGGATCATTCTCAGGTACAAGCTTGTTTAAAAAGTACTCAAGGTCTCGCCTTGCAGATGGGTCAGCATTCTCCTGAATGATGAGGCTTGCAGAGGTATGTTGAATAAAGACAGTGCAGAGGCCCTCACTGATGCTTGATCCCCGCACGATGTCTACTACCTGCGCCGTCACCTCAGTGAGTCCTTGCCCTTCCGTAAGGACTGTTACTGTCTCTGTTACTACCTGCATCGTTCTACCGCCTACACGAGCCGTTTCATCGCACAGTTAAGAATTACTTGCTAAGACGATATTCTTTAACGATGGAATGTCTGAGAACGTGACCTGCTCTCCCGTTTCAATATTCTTTACCGATTTTTCAGAATCGAGGAAGACAACGAAAGGAATCCCCTTCTTATCCGCATACTCAATTTGTTTCCCAAGCTTCGGAGAACGGAAGAAGACTTCACACGAAAGCCCTTCCTCACGGAGCTCTTCTGCGAACTCAGTGGCCTCTCGCCTCACCTCTTCATTCAGCACGGTTACTAAGATTTGTGCAGAAGAGAGTCGCGGGAGAGGAAGTAATTGCTCTCGAAGGATAAGATCCATTAAGCGAGTAAGACCAATTGAGATCCCAACTCCTGGTACCTTCCTTGAGAGATACTTGCTCACTAAATCCTGATATCGTCCACCACTACCGACAGAGCCAAATTCAGGGAACTCTGCAATTTTACTCTCAACAATAGTCCCTGTGTAGTAATCTAATCCTCGTGCTATCTGAAACCGCACGACTACATGCTCTTGCATGCTTTTTGGGATAAGCGAGGCTACCGTTAAGAGCTCCTCTGCTCCTTCTTCTGCAAGGGAAGAGTCGAGCGAGAACTTCTTAAGAGTAGCGTCTAACTCATGAACAGGAGCCGTTGTAGCAGCAAACTCAAGAATCTTATCTCGGGTGCTTGCTGCAAGCGAAAGCTCATCAATAAGTCGCGCTGCTTCGGGCTCACCTATCTTATCGATTTTATCGACAATCGAGACAACTTGCTTTGCGATCTCGTCAGATACTCCCAATCCAGAGAAGTAACCGAGCAATAACTTTCTATTGTTCAGCTCAACTCGTGGTGTTCCTACTCGAAGCGCAACAAGCGCTTTTGCGAGCACTGTTACCACCTCTGCATCTGCACAGAGCGGGAGCTCATCTCTTGAAACAATATCGATATCGAACTGATAGAACTCTCTGAATCGACCCTTTTGAGGTCGCTCACCACGCCACACCTTCTGCAGTTGATATCGCTTAAATGGAAAAATGAGATCATTAAAATACATCGCAACGTAACGTGCGAAAGGCACCGTCAGGTCAAAGTGAAGGCCGAGCTCAGCTTCGTCATCGTTAGCAGCAGCAAGGCGCTTTACCGCATAGATCTCTTTATCAATCTCACCCTTCGACGAAAGCGTCTCAAGGAGCTCAACCGCTGGAGTTTCAATCGGAGTGAATCCATGGGACTCGTAAATGCCCTTAATCAGCTCGATGATTGTATCTTCTAACTTTTTTTCGGCTGGTAACCATTCCGGGAATCCAGAGATACCCTTATTCTTTGCCATCGTCTCGCCCTTTCGATCATACGTGAGCTTACAAGTATAGGAGAAGCAGGGGCGAAATGCTAATACTACCTTTTTAAGGAGTGCCCTTCTCCCCTGCAGTACGAATCTCAAAGAGGGTCGGTGAAATCATCCTCAAAGACTCACGAAGAGGAGGCACTGCAACGCCCCAATACCTCTTCTCTGCTTCAGACCACACGAGGTGAGATGGGCATGGAGACTCCACAACCTCACACTGTAGCGCTGGAAGAAGAGCTCGCTGCGCCTGAAGCCGCTCTTGATACTCAATGCCGTGCGACCAGAGCCACCCCTCATAGCCAGCAAACAGTCTCCGACCGGTCAGAACTGCTGCCGTATTATGCTCAGGAGCAGCCAAAAGCACAGCATCTTTTGCAAGCATGCGATCCCACTCTGAGGAAAGTGACAACTCTTCTCGACCAAACATCTGATATACGTTGCCGCGCTGAAAGACACTCCATACTTCCACGAGGGTAGGAAGAGTAAGCAGTAAGGTGAGCGAAGGAATAATAAGACGTAGCCGTTCGGACTCTTGCTCCATCACGAATGCAAGTAACACCACGATTGCGACGTAGAGCTTTATCTGGTCCCACTCCCATACAGAAACACCCATAAACCAAAAGGTGAGTGAAAGGATAATCAGAGCGATGACTTCTCTTTTTCGTTTCATACAAAAGAGTAGGACTAAGAGTGAAAGGCTCATTGGCCACACGTTCTCTAAAATCCACCACACCCCATCTTTCCCCTCAACGAGC
The DNA here is from genome assembly GCA_049451755.1 of Bdellovibrionota bacterium. Taxonomy (GTDB): domain Bacteria; phylum Bdellovibrionota_C; class UBA2361; order UBA2361; family RFPC01; genus RFPC01. The sequence goes on along the minus strand of JBMTVV010000170.1, from coordinate 2,225 downwards.
GCGCTCGATAAGAAGCCTGAGTATCGGAGGGAGAGCAATGAGCTTTTGCCATACAAGAAAGGAATAGCATGAGTAGCAACGAGCACTCCGGGTAACAACATGAGCGCTGTCGAGCGAAGAAAGAGCCACTTGTGCTCACTCGCATAGAGGAGAACTCCAAGTTGTATGAAGAGAAACAGTGCCGTAACAAGAAAAAAGTGTGTATGCACCAGTGGCATCAAGCCAAGAAGGATGCCGCAGATACCGCCATAGACGCGCCTCTCCCGTGGCGACACCCTCCACTGAAAAAAGAGCGTGACAACGATCCCCATGAACATCGTTCCAAGAAGGGCGGTACGTTGTGGAATCCAAATAGTGGTCAAAAAAGATGTCCAACCGTATCCAGACGAAATCATCTCCCCAGAGTTCTCACCGAGTACGGAATATCCACCACCGGCAAGTAGCACGAACCACGGTAAGAGGTGCTGTCCTCGTGCAGAGAGCGCCTGATACAAAACTTCCCAGAGGAGTAGCCACTGAAACATAAAGATGAGCGCTAGATGATAATAAGAGGGACTCCAACTCCAGAGCGCTGCTGTCCAGAGATTCATGAAAAATGGATAGCCAAGCAAACCATCTGCATAGAGAATCTGCTGAGGAGGAAAGTTCTCGGCTCGGGCAAATGAAGCAATCATCCCAAAATGAAATGGATAGTCTCCATAAGCGTTTCTCCATGGAGTCAATATCTTCCCCTCATACGAGTCAAAGAGCGTCGTCCCAATGATGAGGTGAACGACTAACCACAAAAGGTGCCCAATGGTGAGATGTGGTAAGGGCTGGAGGAGAAAAGAGAAGTATACCCTCCATCGTCGTGATATCAGGGGCACGAATGGAAGGAACGATGCGATGCTCCACGGCATCCCGCACGACTTAAGAGCTAATAGCAGAACGAGAAACGAGGAGAGCCCAAGAGCAATCTCAACACTGAACCCAGGAAACGCTCCCTCTACGCCACCGAGCGGTGTTTTCTTGTTGTACAACCTCTCATAGTAATGCCACAGATAACGGCCGAGGGCTCTCAATAAGACAACATGCAGGAGAAAGAGCAGGCCTGAAACCACGAGAAGACTCATGCCATCTTGCATACGAACCCTACTCATATCGTGACGCTTGACAGATGACGTCACCACCCATTGAAAACTTCACCACCATGCTATAGCGTTCTTACCTATGAAGCTATACATAGTACGCCACGGCGAAACGGTAGAAAATCGAAGTAACATCATCCAAGGTCAGCAACCAGGCACCCTATCCCCTCTCGGACTTCTTCAGCGGGAGAAACTTGCCATCCGGCTTCAAGAGCTCTCCTTTGATGCTATCTACTGCAGTGACCTCGAGCGTACTCGAGCCACGCTCGAACCCTTCACGAATATCTCCACTACGCCTGTACGCTACACACCAGTACTTCGCGAAAAATCGTTCGGTGAGCTAGAAGGGCACTCAGGCGAGATATACCGTCGCAAGCTTCAATCCTCAGGACAAACTCGTATCGAGTATCGCCCACTCAATGGGGAGAGTTTTCTCGATGTCAGAGCACGACTTCTTCCGTTTCTTGATTCGCTCCATGCAAACCATTCAGGTGAGTCCATCCTACTCATGACGCACGGTGGCGTTGTACGGGTTCTCTTGACCCTCCTTCTCGACATTCCACTTGAGGAGCTCTTAAGAAGAGAGATTCGTAATGCTTCCATGAATATCATCTCTTTCAATCCACACTCTCTTGATGAAAAAAGAGTAGAATCGTACGCTCTGAACGACTTCAGTCACCTCGCTGACCTCGATGATTCAGGGCTCAATACAAATGGAGTTGACGCTTTCTTCGGTGCTCACACTGAAAAAGAGTAACCTTTCAATGGATCCCTCTTATGCTTAACCTCACTCCCCTCCTCAAAGCGTACTCCACCTACAGAAGCGCACAGCTCTCTCGTCAGAATCCGATTCGTAGCCAACGAAAAACACTCAATCACCTTATTCAGAAAGCTTCGCAAACAGAGTTCGGGAAACAGCACGGATTTCAGAACATTCACTCCGTAGAGGACTACCAGCAGGCAGTCCCACTACGAGCCTATGAAGATTTCTGGAAAGAGTTTTGGGAGCCCCGTTTCCCGTACCTAACCGATTGCACATGGCCCGGAACAATTGATTGCTTCCCTGTAAGTTCTGGTACGAGTTCGGGAACGACAAAG
>JBMTVV010000169.1:0-4761 GCA_049451755.1 Bdellovibrionota bacterium | reverse complement strand
CAAAGTGGGGTCTACGCCGAGAGCCGTGGGCATCGCTCCGTTCTGTAATACGAGAGTATAACTGGAAGGGCGCCGTCGTAAGAGAGATTCGACTGCCGGAGGACGCTCATCACGATATTACGCAGCTGAGTAATGGAAATCTATTGGTGCTGTACTTAACAGATGTCCCGAAGAAGGTTGTCAAAGAAAAGTTGGGGCAGCGATTTGAAAATGTTCGGGTTCGTTCCGATGTAATTGCAGAGATAGACTCGTCGGGGAATGAGGTGTGGCGATGGCAGGCTCATGACCACCTTGATCTGTCTCAATGCGGTGCCCGCTCATGCCCTGATTTGACCCAAGAGAAGTACATTACCGGAAAAGAAAGATTTGATTGGACACACATTAATACAATCCGAGAGATTCCCAATAATCAGTGGTATGAAGAGGGCGATGAGCGTTTTCATCCCGGTAATATAATGATCATGGTGCGAAACTTTTGGACTTCGATGATTATTGATCGCAATTCTGGGAAAATCGTTTGGAGATTTCACGGGACAGAGGGGCATAAGATCTCAGGTGGTCACGAGTCACATATGATTGAACCTGAGCTTCCAGGGGCAGGAAACATTCTTATCTTTGATAATGGCAGAGTACATGAGCAGTCCTCTATTCTTGAGGTGAATCCTACGAACCAGGAAATCGTCTGGAAGTACTCAGATGGGAAAAACTTTTTTTCGAGAGTCGCAGGATCAGCTCAGAGGCTGCCGAACGGGAATACCTTAATTTCCGAAGATGCAACGGGTCGCGTATTCGAGGTAAATGAGGCGGGTGAGGAGCTCTGGTCGCACCACGCCTATCAAATGAGAGTGAATCGTGCGCATCGATATCCTGTGGACTACTGTGAGGAGCTATCGAAACTAGCTCCTAAGTAGCTGAAGTTACGGGACAATACTCGTAAAACCCTCTTCTCAGAGCAAATCTCATACAACCACCGTATCCGTTGAAAAGGTTCAGGAATTGGAATCATCTTATCTTTTTGACAATATATAGGTTCGTAAGCATCATTGAGGTTGCGTCTTGTTGTGAGTGACGCGCAGAGGGAAAAGGTGAGGTTATGTATTTAGGTGGAATGACGTTCTTTGTTTCGAAGTCCTTTGGACGTCTTCAATTAGTACCTGAGGCGGGTGGCCTACGATTAGTATACACTCCGCTCGAAAATGGAATCCCCGATAAAGAATCCGCTGGTAATCTTGATCTTTTGCTGCCAATTGATGCTATCGGAGGATTGTGGGCGACTGCTCGTGCGTTTTTGTACGGAGTAGAGTCTCTGGATGAAAATATCATTTTACAGGTTGGAGATGATGGACCTAGTGACAGTGATATCCTCATAAAACTTTACCGAGATAAGCCACGTGGTCCTCAGGGAAAGCTTAACGGAGAAGAGACCTGTTGGTTGAGGCTTGTAACTGGGCGAAGTGAAGAAGAACGTCGTCGTATAAAGTTAGGGCCTCGTGACTTGCTTTGTCTTGAACTTGCGTGCACTACTGTTTTGAGTCTTGCCTCACAGCAGGGGACGCACCAGCCGAAGAAGTTAGCATAATCTACTGAATAAAAGTCAACGTTAGAGTCCTTCTCCCCCTACGGTGAAGAACTGCAGGGGGCAAAAGCTTGGCTGCCATCCGTGCACGACTGTTCTCAGGCCTTCGTCTTTGTTCCATCCATAGAACTTTGCGACTGAAATAATAAAAGCCGCCCGATTCTCATTCATCGCCTCAAGCTGAGAGAGGTATTGAAACGTTAGGGGATAGTCCGTAGCTGCAGCTGCAAGTTCTTTATCTGAAAACACAGGGGGTAGTGAGCTTTTTTCCACTTGTTGAATCTCGGTACCACCATGGTGGGTTGCTGTACTTGTTTTAAGTGGGTTGTTTTGCATATTCTCTGCCACCTCATGCGCTCCACTACTAGTGGTGTTCCCTTCTGATTCGAACCTTTGAGCCCTCTCTCTGCTTGAAAGGATTTAAAAGTGTTATCTCATCAATGGTAGTAAGAGGTTCGAACTGTACTTTCTTGAAGCCTTCACTTTCAGTTGGAATAAAGCATCCTTTCGTGAATCCTATGAGCGGCGGATTGGCTCCTTTCACCTGACATGCATTGACCCCTGGTAAATCCATTAAGAAGAAACGGATTGGATTTTTCGTTACATCCCAATGCTCATGAAGTCGTCGTGCGATAACCTCCATCTCATCCTGAAAGAGTTGCCCTGCTTTAGACTCAAGTGGCACAATACGGAGCTGATCGCTCAAGACACTTGGTATTTTTCCAGATAGGAGCGCAGCTTCGATGCTTTGAGGAGTTTCTTCCTCGCTGTGGCTATGAGAATGAGTTGTGTCTGCCTGCTCGTGATGAGCCATGTTCTCAATTGACCACATCTTTCGAAACGTACCTCACCTTCAAAGACTTCTTGTTCGTCTTACAATGTTAAGAAACAGGCGTACGACATTATTATGCGTATTCAAGTAGAACTGTAGCGTTACCGCATTATTGTATAGTGATTATAAGGTGTTATGCCTGCTGGCGGCGAGAGTTAATGGTAGGGGTCACCTTGTTACTTGCTATCCAGATTTACGCGACTATCGCTGTACCGCCTTCTATCCTCCGAGCGGTTTGGGATATCGTTCCCAAGAAATGTTACCTATACCGTTTGATACTCTAGGAGGTTCTTTCTATCGATTCGGATCCTCAATTTACTGAAACTCACAGGATAATGCGTGTGATGGTAGTCCCTTAAGTGGTCTGTTCGCTGTATCGCTTCTTTGAAATATTCTGTAGAGGGAATTTGGGTAAGCGGTTCTTCTGGAATATACTCTTGGAGGTGAGGGGGCATTTTGGCGGAAGTATCAATGGAACCAAGCCCTCAGAATGATCAAGATACATATAGGGTAGAGCCTGCTCAAAGCGGTGGGATTCAGCTTACTACTGAAGAAATTTCAAATGCCCTCAGTCGTGTAGAGCGAGGTCAGCTCGCCCAGGACCCAGACCTCCTTGAGAGTGTGATTTCAGCTCTCTATTCTCCCGTCAGTAGCGACCAAATACGAAAGCAGGCGCTCAGTCTCCTAGAGCCACTTGTCGCAGACAATCAGCTCGCACTTTCAGCCGTCACGCATATCGCTGAGAGTGGGTCACTACTTAGTATTGATTCCTCGCCGGATGTACGAATTCAATCCCTACGTATACTCGAGAATCTTATTCGTCGTCATTTCCCGCTAAAATCGGACGAACGCTCTCAGAAGAGCGCGCTTGATGGAATACTGCAGGCGCTTCGAGATCCATCAGGAAAAGTTCGAAAGACTGCGCTCAACATCCTTTCTTCACAGATAGAGCGACGAGAGGTATACGAAGAAGTTTCTCAAATTCTTGTTCCGAGCGAGCAGTATGATCTTCGTCTTCGCATGGATTTTGATATTCGTGCGGCAGCGGTTCGAGTTTTGAAGCCAGTCGTCGAAATTCCATATGTGAGAGATATCTTTGTAAGTGCTCTTAAAAAGCCAGAACCGAACTTTGAAGTTCGACTCCCGATGCTTGATGCGTTGAAGGAACTCGTAGCGAGGCCTGCTTATCAACTTGCTCAGGATGATGGAGAAGCCATGCAAGCTCTCTTTCACCGAAGGGATTCAACGAAGAAGATTCAGGATTGGCAAAGAAGCATAAACTACATGGTGCTACGAGAGTCTCCGGCTCGTTATGAAGAAGGCTCAAAATTGGGCGAGCTTCGGACGAGAAATTCGCTTGAGACTATTCTGGAAGATCAGCCGTTTGTGCGGTTTATTTATACTCATGTGGGTCATCTCTTGAAGCCCTATGAGAGAACTTCGCTGATTGATACTACGAGAGCGTGGCCAATTCACCATCGATACTTTCTGAATGAACATGAAATTCGAAAGTTGTGGGCAGACAACGACATGAGCCTGAGTACACGCAGCACCCTAAAAGGTGCGATGAAGGTGGAGTTGGAGAGATATATTCATGACCTTGAGGATGGCAGTGAGCCAAACACTCCACTTCTGGCTGACATGTTAGCGTTTTGTGTGTGGACAAAAGAGCGGGGGTTTCACGGCGAGTTTACACGCCTCATGAAATTTCGAGACCAGTTAGCGGGTCAACCACAATGTATTGAACAATTCACTATTCCTGAACTGTTTGATTTTTATGATCAACTTATTAGAGATTATGAGCTTGAGAAGCGTAAGGAACGGGTCGCATTTTTTCTTCGAGAAGATAGCCTATACCATATGGGGGACTCGGCGATAAGAAAAAGCCACTTTCAGCATCAGCTGACTACGTTTGAGGAGGCTGTTACTCTTAAACGTGTGACCTCTGAATCGATGCACCGATTTGGGAAGAGTCTCTTACAGTTCTACCGCAACGATCCAGAGCAATACTTCGAGGCGCTCGGCCAGGTGGCTGAAACGAGCCCTACAATGTTGAATTTTCTGAAGTTAACTCTAGACAGGGCTCCAGTTACACAAGTAGACGGCCGCTTTCGTGAGGCGAGCGAGCGCGTGCTCGAGCGTGGTGAGGCAGAAGTCTCAGCAGTAGTTCGGGAGCGAGTTGGAGAGTTAGAAATACTCAATCAAAAGGCCAGGTGTGATCGTTTACTGGGCAAGATTGATTCGGCCTATCAAACATTCCCAGCTAAAATCCATCAGCGTGGAGCCCCATTTCATGTTTTTGCTGAAGAGCTCGTGCATTTCGAGGAGGCTGTTCGGGAGCGTATTCTTGGAC
>JBMTVV010000168.1:0-4774 GCA_049451755.1 Bdellovibrionota bacterium | reverse complement strand
CTTAAAGCTTCGTCTCCCCATGAGGACATCAAATAGAAAAAACATGCCCCCAATGAACATAAACAGACCACCTTCGGGTCGCGTCAGAGAAGCTAGAGCAAACAAAGTTGATGAAACGCCTAGCGTGCTCGACCGTCTCGCGCTCTCACTCAGAAATGCAACGTAGGCCGCATAAATCAGAAGAGTGAAAAACATTGTTTCTAGACCACTAGTGCACCACGCTGTAAAACTTCGAGAGGAGGCGAGAACCAATAAAAGTATCCATAGCCATGGATCGACCCATGATGTCTGCTTCGCAATATGAAAAGCCATCAAAGTCAAGACCATTACACCTGACGTGATACCGATGATATTTGAGGCAACCTCGGGTAGAATCCCGACTTTCATACTGATTGCCATCAATATTACCCATAAAAAATTTGTATAACCCTCAACAAATTCTCCCGGATTCCAAACGAGTCCATATCCTGAGATAAGATTTCGGGCATACCGGAAAGAGATATAGCTATCGTCGCAGAGGAAATAAAAATAATGAATGTTACATGCGAAAATTATAGAAACTAACAACACAAGGAAACTGATGGAGATACGGGATGAGAGCACCTTGCAAAGAACGCTTTGATCTCCCTGATGTCGAGCGCCCGTTTTGTGATGAGAAGGAGCGGTCACACGATGAAACTTTTCTGTCGACGCAGTGTTCATGAAGGACTAAAGAATTTACACTATTAAGAAGAAAACTACCTTAGCCAGGAGCAGGACCAGCTCTTAATGGCCTCTCTTTTCCAGACAATTCTCCCCGACAATTCCCAAGGAGCTGTCCAAGGCGTTATTGGGAGCGCTTAAGTTGCCCACAGAAGCGTATAGTATTGAAAGGGGAAAATGTTGTCTATCCCTCTTCCCTACTTTCATTCCATTTAAGACTCAGAAACAGCAACGATTTATTTTCCTCTGGAGGAGCCGAGACAAATGTAGTGTCGATTATAGACTTCCTCTCCTCGAACTACTCGAAAATCTCATTCGTTGTAGAGCTCAGCTCTCTCCTACCTCATCACTCATTTTTTGACAGAGCAAAGATTCTCACGGTTCATTCCCATCGTAAGCGAGTTAGAATAGACGCAAAATGAGAGAAAAGCCTTCGCCTTCACACCTGCAAAGCATTTTACCTTCAGGTTCCCATTTATTGGTATCTGCACATACACACTACGACTAGCAAGTCCTTAGCATTACATCCCCTAGGAAAAACTCTTATAATCACCCGAATGAATTGAAAATAGTTAAGTTCGCAGGTCTCATTCTCCATTTTCATCGCATAACAGCAAAGAGAGGTTTTTTGAAAGGATGAGACTATGAAAGTTCGAGCGATTACAGTACTAGCAACGACTCAGGTCCTAGGCGGCCTTCTTCTGATTATCCCCTCCACTGGTTTAGCGGATTCACCCACCAGAATTGAACGGGCCGAGGGTGCGACTCTTAGCAAAGCGGTAGGACATTGGTCTCGAGCTCGAGCCTACATGAACCTTGCTGTGCGTGAATTCGATAAGGGCACAGAAATTGTCGACCCTGACGCCATAATTGACGCTAAAGAGCTTCGCTCCGATATTCTCAATAAAATTCAGATACTTGAGCGTGTTATCGATCCGCAACCGAGAGCAACTGAAGAGGGAGTACGATATAACGCCGCCCCAGAGCTTATCGGAGCAAAGAAGAACTGAAGCAAAATAAGTTTATGGTCGGAAGGGAGAGAGAGAGGTTTTACGTATGGATAATGGAGAAGTAATACCAGGACTAGGTGAGGGTTGGACCTTCGCTGGTGCTCGTCCGATGGAATGGGGCTCGGGACTCGTACTGGGAATTTGTGCGCAGGAGCTTCTTTTTACTGGCTCTCCAGCCTCCACAATGCCGTACTTTATCGCGATCATTGTGGGCACCGCTCTACTATTGAAGTCTCTACGCAAATCCTTTCCAGATGAGGAGAAAGGAGTTGCAAACTACTGCATGGCGCAGCTCGGTATTGAGCCCCCAACAATTCCACCCCCAGCACAGCTGCAACCGCTTTGGAGCGGGACACCGATGCAAGCCATCTCTGTCAAGAAAGAGTACATGGAGCTCGGCCTCATCAATATTTTCCCGCACGAACAAGATGACGAAGAAGAGGAGCATGAAGGAATACCATGGGTATAGCCTCTTACCAATTTGGAACTAAAAGGTTTTGAGATGACAAAAAGTAGTAATATTGCACGAAAGATAAACCTCTCTGAGAGCCGACAAGAAGCAGATACCTTTAAACTCTGGGAGAGCTATCGCGAACAAGCCACCATGTGGCGCGTTATCGCACTATTTCAGATGTTCGGTAGCTTCCTTCTCATCTGTTTTGCATTCTATCTCTACTCGACAAGAGAGATTACACTCCATGTTCCCAGACAGCCGCTACCGGGACAATACGCTGTGAATCAGATTCCCGAGGAGATACTGATAGAAGCTGCAACTGAGATTGTTAATCTTATTGCAACATACCAACCCCATACTGCTGAGAAACAATTTCGAGCTGCATTGGAACTTCTTGACGAACCAGCCCTTTCTCAATTTAAAGAAACAATGCTCGGAATGGAGCTACAGGCAATTCGAGGAACCTCACGAACTCAACTATTTATAGTGGATCCCTCCCTCAATAAAATAGAATTCACTCGTCATGGAGCACAGGTTACTCTTATAGGTGAAAGAGATAAACTCATGGCTGGGAAACTCATCACTCCAGTGACCACAGCGTATCGGATTACATTCGCTACCAAACCACGAAATAAAATCAATCCCTACGGTTTAGTTGCAACACAAATTGAACAAATGGACCTAAATAATGGCAATCGATAAATTACTACATACTATCAGAGAAAATCAGTCTCGATTATCACTTTCAGCACTTCTTGCTGCTTGCGTGCTACTCCCTCTAGGGGCCGTAGGTGAAGATATCGACTACCTTGGCGAAGGAGAGATTTCTATTCGGGTCACCCCGGGAGAACCAACGCAGGTACGTTTTCCAGGAACAATATCAGGTGGTTTTCGAAAAAAGACTTCCTCACTTTCACTAGATCGAAAAGAAGCTGATCTCATTCTCTTCTCAAATGAATCAATTACGGAGGAGGGAGAAGCTCTTATCGTTCGACTCGAAGATGATCGATCGTATCCGATTCGGATTAGACGCGCCAACAACGAGTTTCCCCGTCAGCCACAAGTTCACATTTTCGATCGCCGTCACTCGGTACTCGCTGAAGCTGACAATGAAACTCCCGAGTATGGCCAAAGAGATATTTCCAAAAAAGATCCAGCTACAGTAGCCGGCTTTATGCGAGAACTTGTCCTCGTTGCTGAATATGGAAAGGAGAAAATACCCGGCTATCGAATGACAGATAGGTATAGGGGAGAAACCGTACTTGATGATGGCACATTAAAAGCTACCATCGACAAGATTTTTGTTGGTCCAAATTTGTGGGGGTACGTCATTGATGCTTCAAATGACCTAGACGTATCACAACGACTCAATCCCGCAACATTTCGCCTCGATGGAACTCGTGCAATTTCCATGACGAATTGGGAGTTAGCTGCCAAGCCGCTTAACGTTGAACAACAAATAACAAGGAAGCATGCAACGAAGGTTTACGTCATAACTCGACCCAAGAGATAGTTTGGAGAAGTGATTACGATGAGTCTAAAACAGAAGCTAAGCGACGGCATACAACTACTCCAAAAGGAACGTAAGGTTCAAGTAATCGCGCTAGGAATCGTGTTAGCCGCTCTATTCCTCATATTTCACGAGCCGAAGAAACCTAGAAAAGGTCCGGTAATAACGCACCTGAACGCCCCTCAATCAGCTGATCAGCTCGGAGCTTCTAGTACACATGAGTTATATAATGACCTGCAACAGGTCGTTATTCAGCGCCTGGACAACCTACAGGAGAGTCAGGAACAGGTTCGAGGAGATCTCGAAAAGACAAACAAACGTATCGAAGAGAATGAAATCAGAACAGCAGAAATTTTTGAGACACTGATCAAGCGAGTGGAGTCTCAGAGAACATCTATTCCGGACTATTCCCAGCCAAATAGTAATGGAGATCTTCCTATTGGCGACACCCCCCTCTTCCCTGAGGAACAGATACTCGCGGCAGATTCGCTAGAAACCTTCGGTGAGGTATCAAATTCTGGAGCTGTTTCTCCTCCCTCTATCACAGAGACGGATTTCCGTTCAGCATATATTGCACCTACCGACTTCGTGAGAGTACGACTTCTTGCCGGAGTAAATGCACCAACTGATGGATCTCCCTATCCAGTATTGATGGAGCTTATCGGCGATGTTCAGAGTCCTGATGGAGCTTCTCTCGCTCTCGGAAATGCGAGAGTCCTCGCGGCAGCACAAGGATCCCTTATTGATTCACGTGCCCTCTTTCGCCTCACATCTCTGACACTTCGCATGCCCGACGGTGAAGTTCAGAACCTTCCAATTGATGGATATATGGTCGGTGAGGATGGAATCCTAGGGCTTCCAGGTATCCCTATTGATCCACTTGGTAAGGTACTCGCATCAACAGCCACAACAGGAGCCGTAGCAGGGATGGGGCAAGCTATGGCGAGTGCGCAGGTTACCAACGTTACGAATGGCAATGGTGGCGTTACCTCAGCATTCACCGGAGACATGACTACGTTTGCTATTGGACAAGGCCTCGCACATCCAGCCAACCTTTGGTCCGATATCATCCGAGAACGCATGCAGGATGCCGTACCC
>JBMTVV010000167.1:0-4792 GCA_049451755.1 Bdellovibrionota bacterium | reverse complement strand
CGAGATTGGCTTGCCGAAGAAAGTCTTTATCGCATGAGCCGTCTGCACGTTTGCACCTTCTGCTGTAACATCACAAGGAAATACGCCGATATGAGCGGTCGGACTACCCTCGCCTCCATCATTACGAGGCTGTTCGGCACGAATCTCTGCGACAATGGCGTGCAACTTCTCTTCACTGCGAGCTGATATCGCCAAGCACACATCGCGATGTGCGAGTTGTCTTACAAGTGCCTCTCCGATACCACTGCTCGCGCCGGTAATCCAAATAACATCTTTTGTGCTTAGTTCCACAGACTCGGGACCTCCTTATAACCGATTTAGTGTGTCATAGAGAGCACTTCTATGAAAAGGGACTAGGTGCTAGAATGTTGCGGTAACTTCGGCTCGTGTACGCGTAATCACCCCTCAAACCGACCTGATAGAATGACATCTCTATTCTCCTCCTTTACCGCATACTTCCCGAGCCACATACCGAGGTATGCTCGCGCAAATGATTGGTCTTGTACCTTCCCCTGAGTTTCTCCATTGAAGAGTAATTCAAGCGTTCCATCAGGTGAATACAGTAGCGTGTAGCGATCTCCCTCACTCACTGGCTGGATGAAGGAAGCAAAGCGTTGAAAAACGTCACTTTCTACCTGCTTGCCGTACTCTGGATTTTCTTCCATGAGTTTTTTTGCGGTTTTGGTGAAGTCTTCGGCCTTCAGTGAACGGTGATATGAAAGCTCCAGGGCAAGAGGATACTCCGACCAGCGCTCAGCTGCCGTTCCCACCCCTTGATAGAGTGCGATTGAGTACACCGAGAAGCCCCAGAAACGATACCGACTCGCGCCAATGATGTGAAGTTCATCGCCATTCGAAGCGGTCTTATGAAGCGCAAAACAGGCTTTTGTCAGACACTTCTCAGCAGCCTTCGGAGCTGCCTGTAAGACATCCGGTACTAACCCAACAACAAACAATGCGAAGAGAGAGACGAGGATGTTCATGAATCTAAGAGACGGAGCGAGTGTCATAAAAATTACGTTGAAGAGGAAAAATAAATGGCAGTGATGCGATATTCAGTATACAAGGAACAAGGCAGTAGAGGTAGCGCATCAGAATGAGCAATTCAGGTTTTGGCTCCTCTCCCATCTCACCAGGCGTATATCCCTGGGTGCCGAGTAGCCAGAGGACTCCAGCAACGCTCAGAGCAGCCGCCATCTTCCGTACAATTGCCCATACCCCAACAAAGCTTCCCTCTCGTCTTTGACCTGTAGCTTCCGTGTCAGAATGAATCAGGTCGGCTTGGATGGCTGCAGGCACAGCAATAACACCTCCTAGCCCTAGCCCTGAACCAATAACGCTCAGCGTGAAGCTCACTGCATCTCCCTCTGAAATGAAAAATACACAGAGGAAGCTCCCTGTGTTGAGAACAATACCAATAGCCCAAAGCAGTGGCTTGCTGACTCGCTTTATTGCGTGTAGCCATCCCGGAAAGCCAATTGCCGCTCCGATAAAATAGTAGAGGACGTATAGCGATGAGTTTTCAAGCCGAAGGACGTCCTCAACAAAAAAGAGTATGAGCGCTGCTGGTATCTGAGCGGCCATCGTTGTTAAACAGAAGGCAATGAGTAAGGTACGGAAATTTTTATTCTGAAGAGTAGCGAGAAGTGCACCTCCTAACCCATGGGGCCGCGCGTCTAAATCAGGCCGCTCTGGAGCAGGGACAAATCGAACAGCGAGAACCACCGTAATGAATAGAAGAGATACTATGATGAGACCGGTGAGGCGAAATATGAACCCTGCCTCTCTACCAGGTGTTGTGAGAAGCACAGGGATTGCTCCAGCGACAATGGTGCCCAACAGTGTAGCTCCCTCTCGTAACATTACAAGACGTGTTCTGTATCGCTCTTCAGAAAAAACCTCTAACGCCCATGACTCATATGGAATGATAGCTGCCGTGTAGGTTGAAAAGAAAAACAGCAGCAGCAGAAGATACTCAAGGCGAGATGTACCGAAGAGCGACATGAGTGACTCAGAGCAGAGCCAGAAAAAAACTCCTCCTCCAGCACAGCTCCCTATGAGAAGCCAGAGGGGTCTTCTACGGTAGGGACTGAGGATCCGATCACTCGTATATCCGATGAGCGGATCCGTGATGGCATCCCAGAAACGACTTATGAGAAGTGTAAGGGAGATGATAGAGAGGCTTATAGAGAGAGATTCCGCATGAAACTTTGGAAGATGTACGAAAAAGAGAATGCCCATAGCTGAGAGAGGAATAGCTGGGAGGCAGTATGCAAGCGAGATCCACCATGTATTTCTCTTTTGCTCCAATGATGAGCCAGAATCCTCATATTCATGGTTTTTCATGGAAACTTACAGGTTACGGTTGTAGTGTTTTAATACGAAATACGAGTTGTTGTGCATTTCGCATTTCCTGTTCGAGACGGAGATTCTCAGCCGCACTTGTGTTCCATCTATGGCGAGAGATGAGACCAAGTGTTGCGACAGCAAAGTCATACTCTGGAGCACCGGTTTCTCGCAGAAGTGCTTCAAAGGACTCAAAGAAGTCGGCTCGACCCAAATTACTGAGATCCGCATCCAGTAGATAACGCGAGAGATTCGTATGAGCAAATTGTTGAGAGCCACTACCCTGGGGCATGTAGTGTACTTTTGTATCTCTAATCATCTGTGCGATAAGTATCTCTACGTCAGCAGAGACCTCCACCCACTGTTCTTTTCTTCGATGCTCGGAGAATATCCGGATACTATGTTCCTCGTGCTCTACGGTAGAAATGCAAAAACCAACATCATGCCAGGCGGCTGCTATCGCAAGCACTATTAAATCGTCCCCTTCTACTCCCTCGGTAATAGCAAACAGAAGTGATTCTCGAATGACATCTAGCGTGTGTCGCTCATTATGGTACGGAAGATCGGTGATAGGGCTTCGCGTCAGAAACTCTCGGGCACGTATGACTGCCGGAAGCTCGTACACCTGGCTTAAAAGAGCATCGACTTGCCCCGTTACATCACTCACAATAACTCCCTGTACAGAACGATCTCAAGGTTACCCTGAGGCAACAGGAGAGGAAAGCACAGAAAGCGACACTATTATCGTTTACGCAACCTGCCTGTACTCAACCTTGCCTACGAGTAGTTTCAGTGTCTTATCCGAGATAGGCGATCTACTAGCTCTTTGAAATCGCCTCTACTACCTTCTGAACAATATTTGCTTGCTCAAGAGCGTGACGTTTGGCAGAGCCTGCTGCGGTGCTAGCAGAGGCATCTCTTCCGATGTATTCGAGCTGAACACCGAGCTCACGACGGAATCGCGGCTCAATGTATCGCCAGGCACCCATGTTCTCTGGTTCTTCCTGTACCCAGTAGCATTTTCCCACAATCCCATCTTTTATAACCGGCTGACCCTTTATAAGCGGCTGTAGGTCATCAGCTGGGAACGGATAGAGCTGCTCTACACGACATAACGTGAAGGATTTGCCCTTAATCTCAGAAGCCACCTGCTCAAGCTTCTTTTTTACATCGTAGTAAACTTTTCCGGAGAGAAAAAATGTCGCTCCCGCCGGGGATTTTTTGCTGCCGATCTTTTCAGCTATGACATTCTGAAAGCAGCCCGAGGTCAGTTGCTCTATGGAGGAGCCAGCTTCTGGTAGTCGGAGGAGACTCTTTGGAGTCATAATAACTAAGGGACGCTTCACCGCAAGATGCCCCTGGCGACGAAGCAGATGGAAATGTTGCGCTCCTGAACTTGGATACGCGACTACGATATTTCCTTCAGCTGCTAGTTGAAGAAATCGTTCTAAGCGGGCACTCGAGTGCTCAGGCCCCTGTCCCTCGTACCCATGAGGGAGAAGAAGTACGAGTCCAGAGTGCTGACCCCACTTTGACTCAGAGCTGACTAAGAACTGGTCGATATGTACCTGTGCCCCATTCGCAAAGTCGCCAAACTGAGCTTCCCATAAAACGAGATGCTTCTGTGCCGCCGTAGAAAATCCAAATTCAAAGCCGAGAACACCAGCCTCTGAAAGGGTGCTATTGATGACCTCAAAGCTACCTATGTTAGGCGTTCCGCCGCTCAGCTGCTGGAAGCGCTTCAGCGGATAGAACCTCTGCTGTTTTTCGTGATGATTCAAGGCGAGGTGCCGCTGGCTAAATGTCCCACGTCCACTATCTTGACCGCTCAAGCGAACACTCACGCCGTCAAGTTGTAACGTACCGAACGCGAGCGCCTCAGCAAATCCCCAGTCAATACCACCTGGCTCGGTAAGACTCGCAACCCGTTTCTCTAAAATCCGTGTAAGCTTCGGGTGTGGAACAAATCCCTCTGGATAATCTATGAGAGCCTGAGCAACTCGTTCAAGAGTTTCACGAGGAAGTCCAGTCTCAGGATTTTTGGTCGCGGCGGGCTCCCTCTTGGCAGGCAGTTCGGTGAGTGCCTCCATAAGAGCCTCGATATTCGCAGAAGCAAACTTCTCTTTGAACTGTTCAAGAATCGCGTCTGCTTCCCCTCTGCTCACGGTGCCTTCCGCAATGAGCTCTTCTGTGTAAATCTGCGCAATGTTCGTTTTTTTACTAATCTCATCGTATGAGACAGGTTGGGTGAAGCTCGGATCGTCCCCTTCGTTGTGGCCGTATTTGCGATAACCGTACAGATCAACGATTACATCCCTGCCGTAGCGATTCCTAAAATCGAGAGCCGTTTTAATCGCCCAGCACGAAGCTTCAACATCCTCACCGTTCACATGAAATACCGGTGCTTGCACTGCCTTCGCCATATCCGTGCAGTATACAGAAGAGC
>JBMTVV010000166.1:0-4794 GCA_049451755.1 Bdellovibrionota bacterium | reverse complement strand
TTATGACTTTCTTTGATGACATCAACCGTTCCATCGAACTTGGAAAACTTGGAATGACGGCAAAAAGAGCGAGAGATTCTCAAAAATCTGATGCTCATCAGGATGCACTTCGCTCACTCGTAGAAAAAATGGCGACATTGAGAGGGCTTCCACAGAAAATCGGACAGATTCTCAGCCTCAACGAACTTAACTCTGAGCGATCTCAGTTTCTTAAACTGACTGAGGGAGCCGCTCAACTCACGGCAACAGAGAGCTACGCTCTTATCGACAAAGAACTCGGCTGCAGTTGGAAAGAGCACTTCGCAGAGCTCTCTCCAGAGGGAGTCTCTGCTTCTCTCGGACAAGTGCATCGTGGAACAACACATGCCGGGGAAGACGTCGCAGTGAAAATCCAGTACCCGGGCATTGAGGGTGCTCTCAAACACGATCTCAAAGCGCTCGGGCTCCTTGCGTTACCACTCACGGGAAAACAGAGAGGATTTCACCTGAAGGAATATCGAGAGACTCTTTCACAATCGCTTCTCACTGAGCTTGACTATCGCCAAGAACTTGCTGCACTCGAACGGTTTCAGGAGTATCGGAAGAGTGAGCCTGCCGTTATATCTCCAACCCCCTATCGAGAGCTCTCCACTGAGCGGCTCCTAACGATGAGCTGGGTACCAGGGTTTCCGATTGAATCCACGAGAAGATGGGACTTCTCAGAGCGGCTTTTCATCGCGCGCACGCTCACTCGGCTATTTCTCAAGGAATGGCTCCTCTGGGGAGAGATTCACGCAGACCCACACTCTGGGAACTATCGCTTTCAACGAAGTAGTAACGGAATACAGGTCGGATTACTCGATTTTGGATGTGTCAAACGACTCTCCCCAAACGAGTCCTCTGCTCTCCGATCGCTCCTTGAGTGGGGGAATATCCGAACGCAGAATCTCTTGGAGATGTATACACAGCTCGGCTTCAACCATGATTTGCTCGAACCCATTGAGAAAAAGCTTCCTCAGATAACAGAGCTTATCCTTGAACCCATTCTCTCAAAGCGGCCATTTCTGGTGTCCGAGTGGCAGATTTCAAAGAGGATGAGCGCGATCTTGGGCGAGGATAGATGGAATTTTCGCATTGCTGGTCCACCTTCACTCATATTTTTTATCCGTGCATTTTCAGGGGTTATGCAACAACTTGAGTTCCTCTCTGTTCCGACTAACTGGAGCGTTGAGTTAGACCGCATTCTCGCATCAGAACCAGCACAAACTCTCAATCGAGCCGGCTCAACAACGGAGCGATCAACAACGGAGAGTCCGGGGGATGCTCAGCGCGCTTCTCAACTGAAAATTGCAGTACTTGAAAACGGGCTACCGAAGGTGCAACTCTCCTTTAAACCACACCTTGTAACACAGCTCCATCTCCTCATGGACTCTGAGTTATTCGCAAAATTAGAGAGTCGTGGGATAGAGGTAGATGAGGTAGCAAAGACGGCAGTCGAAAGTGGTTTTAAGAAGCAAGAGCTTTTCTCGCTCAGTGAGGATTCAAAGGATTTTCGAGTCTGGCTAGAGTAAGAAATTGTAGGTGGCGCGAATCAGAAAACATGACTAATCTTTTCAAGATTTGCAGAGACGTAACGTATACATGAAAGAACCGCTATGACTGTCTGTATGTGGATTGCCACCGTTGCATGGGTTTGCCTCATTGGAGGCTACCTTAATCGTCGTGATGCAAGAAGGCATGTACCTCTCGTGCTTGCAGCTATCGTTCTTGATCTGGGGGTTGTCCTCTATCTTCAGGTTACTCGTTCTGCGGTACAAACAGCTGTTGAGTTCTCTCTTACACTACCCCAAAAAATTCACATCATCTCATCATCACTAGCAGTCGCACTCTATATCCCGATGATTCTTCTTGGGCTAAAACTCATTCGAAACCGCTCTCATGATAGGAGTCGAACAATTCATAAGAGACTTGCAGTCGCTATTCTCCTGTTCCGAACGCTCGGATTTATTTTCATGTTTTCGATGATCAAAACGAGTGCGTAGGGATCACTTTCAACGACTTCCCACCAGAAGCTCGCTTCGTTCTCAGAAACAACAAGAACTCATGCTCATAGCCATCACACACTCCTGCTACCTACTACAATGTTTCAGATTCGTGAGCTACGATTGAGGCGCTTATAGCAGGTCGTCCCGTGGATTCTCGCCCGACCATTGTCGCTGCTGCGCCGCTTCTATGATCTTTTGCGATGAAGCGCCGAGTGCAAAGCTCACCTGGGACAAAGTTTGTCTGGATGCAACGAAAGTTCCAGCAACTACTTGCTGAATATCAGATAATCCGACGGTAATCTTCAATTCTCTTGCGATTCTGTCACGAAGAATCGCGATACTAAGCTGATGTGCGGTTGAATCCGCTGTAGGAGAAGAAATCTCAGGATGAAGACTCTTCACGTGCTCTGCCGTTACGAATTGATTTCTGATTCGTTCTCGTAGCTCACGTCCAACGTACGGAAGGAGCTCCGGCTCGATTTTCTCATCCAGAAAAGAACCCCGATCAAGCCCGAACTCTTCTTCTACAAGTTCACGCGGATGATTTTTGGGGGACTCACGGCTTGGCTCGTTCATAGTCACAAAGAATGGCTTATTGGTATTTACTAAGCAAGTTTGAACCTAAAGCTCTGTTGTACACCCGTATGGAGACACTTCTACACCCTGTATGCTCCAGTCTACAAAGAGACTGGTTTAAAATGAAAAAGTTGAAGTAGTTTTTGTTGGTCTTTTTTGTCATGAATGAGGAAGGGTTCAGTCATTCCCCAACGTCTCTCTCGCTCTTTCAGTTGAAATTGATCCAGAGCCATATCATATCCGGACCGCCCATCTCGCAGGGAGAGCGCTTCGAATCCGAGCTTTTCCGTCACTGCCATGAGAGCTGCTACGTCCCACCATTTTCCAGAGATAACACTGGCATGAATCTCTCCCTTGATTAACCTTTCAATGTCCATGATGGAAGCATTCGTGGTCACCCGCTCTATCTGGCTACCCTCAAAAGCTCCATCGACAAAAAACGGCTTGTGCGGAGGATATGCGCTTAACTTAAATTTCTCTGTGGGCGTAGCTTCGTGACGCAGCAGCTTTGCTCTTTCTCCCGTAGCGATATTGAGTGCAATGACATCCTCACCCTCTGTGATGTACAGCCGCTCTTGTTCAGGAAGGAAGACTGCACCAAATACCGGGGAGTATCGGGCGTTTTCCTTCTGTTCAACAATTCCGAGGAGACACCCATACAGTCCATTTCCTTCAATGAAGTTCGTGGTACCATCAATTGGATCACAGACTACTACAAACTTTGCTGATGCTACTTTCTCTTCATGAGTCTGGGCAATTTCCTCGGCTTCTTCTCCGAGGAAAACATATGGAAACTTCAAAACTCTCTCACACGTCGCGCGAAAGAGCCGCTCCATTTCCCTATCACATGCAGTTACCTGGGATCCATCTGGCTTAAATTCTCGGCCCTCAGGATCACCGCTCTGTTTACGAAGCCACGGATTAACTTTGAGTGCCAGAGCTTCTAATTCAGTAGAGAGACGAAAGAGGCTTATCAACGCTGAATCCGCGCGCAATCCTTGCTCTGATTCGTCAGAAAATGAAGAGAGGTCTTTTGAATGAGAAGAGATGTCTTTTGAATGGAATGAAGAGTGCTCTAACATACTTTTCGGTTTTCCCGTAAGCTCGCACCTTTGCGCCTACTGACGCTTGCTCATGCTTTGTCTCATTAACCGAGAGAAACACATGTGAGATAGTGAGTATCGCAATCTTTTTAGAAGTATACAAACCTTTTAATAAACTGAATCTAACTACTGGAAAGGGTACAGAAAATGATTGAGCTCAGTGCCCAAATAGAACAGTCATAGCTAGCTGAACTAATACGCTTACCCTATCACTCGTTGGATGATAACGACTTCGACGTGACTCCCCGAAGACCCCGTCTTACCCCTGCCGCCTTTTCAGCAGCTTCTAAGACATTCGCTCCGAGCACAGTCACATGACCCATTTTCCTTCCAATACGAGGCTCAGGTTTTCCGTACAGGTGAAGAAATGCAGATTGCTCTTGAACTACCGAAGAAATATCCAAGTATGGGTTCCCCTCCCATACATCTCCTAATAAGTTCACCATCACTACCGGCTGAACGAGCGCAGCACTCCCTAGCGGCATGCCGCAAATTGCTCTTATCTGTTGTTCAAATTGGCTAGTGGTAAATCCTTCAATCGTGAGGTGCCCTGAGTTATGTGGACGGGGTGCAATTTCATTCACGAGCACACCGCCATCTTTGAGGAGAAAGAACTCAACTGCTATTACTCCTACGACTCCAAGCTTTTCTGCTATCGCCTGTGCGTATTGCACAGCCTTTTCACCAGAAGCCTCTGGCACATGAGCAGGGAAAAAAGACTGGTCGAGAATGTGATTCACATGCTCATTTTCAATCGGACCATAGGTCCGAAGCTCTCCATCTCCTCCACGAGCTACTATCACCGAGAACTCTGAGACAAATGAAATCCGCTCCTCTAAGAGGCATGGCTGCTGCGCGAGTGAATCCCATGCGGTCTCCAGCTCAGCTTGAGATTGAACTTTTACTTGACCCTTCCCGTCGTAACCAAAAGATGCTGTCTTCAGTACTGCAGGAAACCGAAGAGAAGCCGACTGCCCACTCGTTAGCAGACTCTCAAGTTCCTCTGCCGAAGTAAGCGCTGCATATGGAGCTACTGGAATCTCTAACTCCGATAAGAGCTCACGCTCTCGCAACCGGTTATGCGTAGCATA
>JBMTVV010000165.1:0-4852 GCA_049451755.1 Bdellovibrionota bacterium | reverse complement strand
ATACTTATCACTTTGCTCCTCGATATCCATCGGGAATCGTTTCCCATTCACACCCATGGTATAAGCAGGAACCTGATTCCATAGATTTTCCATTACATCCTCTATATCGGAATACCGCTCGCGGCGTAACGATGGGAACAGTGATGAAAGTCGAGAACGTGGCTCGAAAAGCGATGGCAAAAATGTCATGACGAACACCTCCAAATGTATTTCATTTATCACAAACGGGCTTACCCGATGCATAGACTCTAGTAGTGGTTCACCTTCTCGCCCATGATCGCAATCAACTCTCGTGGTAATCAAGTTCAAGAAACGCATCAGGAACAAGAGCAGTGGCCATCATAACTCCATTAATATCTGCATGTTCCACCCATGTATTGTTAATCCGATTTTCTGGCGCTGACCAAAAGTGTTCGATTACTCCGATTAATGGTAGAAATCGCTCAAAAGCCACTAGTGGCTTTACCAGAATGTCACGTAACCCCTTCTCTCTCAGCACTACCTCCGAGAAACGTCCGATTGCCTTCAACCCTATCACCAATCCCAGCTCCCGAAATGCTAATCGCAATTCTGGGGCGATATCCCAATCGACACCATCAAGATCTGATAAACCCTCATAGGCGCCATGGATAACATCATAGAGAAGAGAAATATCTAGGTCCTCACCCCGCGCAATAAGCTGTCCCATTCTATAGGCCTCAATCATGAGTGAACCGATACTGAGCATATCCATTGCCCTCCAATGGGAGTTACTGCAGATTTCAGATAGAGTGATGAGCTCATCACGAAAACTATCATCACGAGGAGAGTAAGCTCGATTCAGCTCGTACAGCATCACAAGACCATCAAGAGGATCAAGATGTCCCATCGACGACACAAGCGGTCGAGTGAGATCAATGCTCATCTTCCAATAGATTCGGCTCCGCCTTGAAGTAGTCGGCACATATAGGAAACAGGATAACACCTTCTTCATGAGGTCATGCGCTTGTATGAGATAACGTGCATCATCGGTCTCTTGCGCAATGATCACGAGAGCATGGGCCCACTTCGTGAGGTAATGGAAATATTGTCCGTCACGATTCCATTCAAGAAGCTCATCAAACGGCTCTGTTACATGCCGCTCCATCAATCTTTTTCCAATTCGTAACCCGCCCGCAGTTGGATGCCTTCTCCCCTCGGCTTCGCTTAAGCCACTAATCCAGCCCTTTCGCACATCATCATAACGATGATGACCGAGAACGTTGTGCACCTGTGCTACAAGTTGAATGGCTCTTTCGAGATACTTTTTTTCTTCGGTGTGACGAAAGAGTGATATGAAGTTGAAAACAGCAAATGCATCAGTCCAGAGATAACGACGACAATGGCGAGCATCTCGGAGTAAACCCGTAGACTCAACAAACTCCTCCATGAATCCGCGTGCAAGAGACAAACTCTCATTCATAGGAATTCGATATGAAGCATAGTTCGATAGCTCTCCCATGATCTCCACCCTATCAGACGTACAATGACTCAGCGATCAATGATCACTATCCGAATGATCAATATCACTGACAGAGAAAGGGCTCTCCGTCAGAGTTAAGACATTATAAATATATCAAGTCGAAGATGGAGTTTTATATGAGCAAGATTGCAAACCTAAATGATCTTTTTGTCGAACAACTACGAGACCGGTATGATTCTGCGAATCGTCAGCTCGCTTTCTTCCCAACGTTGCTTAAAGAGGCAAAGAATCCAGAGCTACGGCGCATCATCGAAGGGCTTCAAAAAAGGACTCGATCGCATCTTGAAATGCTCGATAACATCTTCTTAGAGCTCGATACCGATATTGGTGGTGAAGGATGCGAGGCAACCCGTGGACTCATACATGAGGCTACCGAGATTATTAGTCGTTCAACGGATCTGCAGGTACGTGAGGCTGGTATTGCCGTCTCAATTCAACACTTGAATCATCATGATATCTCTGGATTTGGCACTTGTGAGGCATATGCAAAGACCCTCGGATACAAAAAAATTACTGATACAATTCATGAGATGCTCAATGATGAGAAAAACATCGATCAGCAGTTGTCGCAGATCTCAACCACAGTGCTCAATGAGCAAGCGATGAATCCGATCTTTGCTGCATAGTGAGTACGAGGAAATGCAGGTCTACAGCTGAGAGATATAGGGGAAGGTACCGAAGAGTACCTTCCCCTCACTTGCTCATCTGGAAAACAGTACGTCCAGTACGTTGTACTTTTCAATTGTCTTATATCCCTACCTATATCCCAAACGGAAAGGTATCTGGGGGTCCATAGGGTACAATGGGAGGAAGGGGTACTACGGACTTCGTTGTATCAAACCAGATGTACTCATCAAACTGCTTCGGTAAGGTCGCCTGAAAGTAGTGACTTATCCGTTCACTCTCCGGCCGGTAAATAACACCAATAGCCCTCTCAAGACGAGGTTCTAACAATTCATGCCGAACCTCTTCGCGAGCAGGACATCTGAGAGGGAGGAAGAAAGCAGGCACTTGTGACCGATGACAGAGACCTTCATAGCTATGTTCAAGCGCAGGACGAACCCGCTTTCTCTCCATTGTACCGCCCCAACGAGAGGCGGCAGCAACAACCCCTCCATTGAGACCGAATCCAATGTTATACGCCTCCTCCAGAAAGTGTTCTCGGCACAATTGCCCAATATTCAGCTCACCACGTCGCGACATTTCCGTGGCTGAGGCATCACCAATATGAGAATTATGCGCCCAAACAACTGCTCGAGACTCACTCCCATGCATATCAAGCAACTGAAGCAAGGTATCAAACATATGTTGATCACGGAGGTTCCAAGAGCTCGTTGAACTATAATACATTGTTCGATAGTACTCTTCCGCATTAACAACGACCCGTGCATTCTGGATCACGTTCATGAGATCACTATTGCCGTTCTCGCCAATGCACATATCCATTCGTCGATGTAATAATTCTCGGAGAACGGATAAGACTTCCTGCTCACAATCCTCATGTGCGCCAGAGAGAACAGCTCTGCCATATGAACCCGGATCCCCTTTCCATGGTGAGAGGCACCCGTACTCTTCTCGTACCGTACAGGCGACATCTGGGTTTATCTGCTCAAGGGTGGTAAGCACTGCTTCCATCGAGCAGTAGAGACTATAAATATCGAGTCCGGCGAAGTGAACCCGCTTCTCTTCATCACGACGTAGAGCATTATATTCTCTTAGCCAACTCAGAAAGTGAGCAGTCTCTAAATTCCTCCACATCCACAATGGAAAACGATGAAATGGAATGAACCCCTCTCTCTCTATGGGCTTCCTACCATGTAGGAAGCTATTTATATGAAAGGCATCCGGCCAATCACCTTCAATAGCGACAATAGAGAAGCCCTTCTGCTCAATGAGTGCCTGAGTAATACGAGCACGCATCGCATAAAACTCTGACGTTCCATGCGTGGCTTCTCCAATGAGCACAACACGACTATCCTGAATTCTATCGAGCAGCCCACTCAGATCGCACTCATGAATATCAGAGAAAGAGATAGCCTCTTCACGAAGAAGCTTACTCACGGCAGTTCCGTTCTTCACGTAGGGAGCGAGCCCCGAATCCCACCCGCCTCGTCCAACAAGAGGCACAAACCGGACAGAGCCATACTCCTTCTGATGAAACTCAGTCTCACCGATACGTTCAACGAGGAGCAGTTTCTGAGTATCACACTTCTCGCCCACAGGAATAATCAGCTTTCCCCCCACGTTGAGCTGCTCCCGAAGCTCTTCTGGAACGGTCCAACCGGCCGCCGAGACGAGAATCGCATTGTACGGGGCATGTTCTGGCCATCCGCGTGAGCCATCGCCTGTTTCAATGACGACGTTGCCATAGCGGAGCTGCTTCATATGCCTAGCCGCTCGTTCGGCAAGCTCAGCATGCCACTCGATACCATATACCTGCATAACGATTCGACTTAGGACTGCGCTCGCATACCCACTACCCACACCAATCTCAAGGACAGTATCAGTTGGTTTCAGGTCGAGCAGCTCAAGCATATAGGCAACCATATACGGTTGTGAAATAGTCTGCCCGTGACCGATTGGAACTGGTTGATCTCGATATGCAGCATTACGACTCTCATCTGGGAGAAATTCCTCTCGGGGAACCGTTTGCATTGCACTTATGACGCTAGAAGAGTGGATACCTCGGGCGATGATTTGTTTTTCCACCATCTCCAATCGAAGACGGGAAAACGAGTCTCCATCGGTGTCATTACTGCCAGTCGGCTTTCCATCTCCTTTTATCGTTCGAGCTGCTTCGCCGGACGGAGACTAATCACGAACTTTGTCTGATCGCCATCGATGACCTCTACAATTTCTGCCCCAACGGGAGTCGTATCAACGTGTACCGCTTTTGGATGACGGATGAAATGTCCAACCTTCGCAGAGGTGATCTCAATTTCATCGTTTGATGGATCATAGCGCATATCTTTAAATGGCTCCCAATCAGCATCTACCTGTGCTCCGATTTGAGGTGAGATAACCTCAAGTTGAAACTCTTCATAGCACCCACCTGCGGGCATGTGAGAAAAATACTTTTGCCACTCTGCTTTCTGTAGCTCTCGTACCGCCATTTTTATTTATCTCCTTGCTTTCAGAATACCTTGGCCCTGCCTGTCTATGCATTAATCCAAACGTTCTTTAACTCCTTGGGAAATCCACCAGTGATGTGATCAACTTCACCTCCGCTCACTTTTCGCTTTAGGACCCGAAACACGGCCTGTATAGATTCTTGTGCTGAGTGATCGTTTCCAAAGTCACGTGCCATCGATTGCATATATGCTTGACGGACCTCGGCAAGAAAATCAGATA
>JBMTVV010000164.1:0-4856 GCA_049451755.1 Bdellovibrionota bacterium | reverse complement strand
TTTTTTGGATTAGCGAATTTGCACCAGATATCCTTTGGAGTGTGTATTGCCGTTATTAAGAGGTTTATTTATGGAGTTTGATAACAAGCAACATGGGGGTGATACGAGCAGTGAGAGCCCTCGGATTAATCCTGAGAGCAAGAATAACGAGCGCGCGACAGGAAGCGTACTACAGACGAGCATCCCTCGTGATCGTTTTGATTTGAGCCAAGAGGTTTTACCTCGTCATCAGAGTGGGTCAAAGGCCGACATCCGCAACGAAGATACAAAACTGTCAGAACCAGAATCGACTTCTGCGGAGGTTGGGAGACGGTATTTCCGCTCAATGGTTAGTTTGAATACGGGCATTGCGGTAGCTGGTACAGCGATTGTTGCTTCACATGCAGCCGTCCTCAGCACTCTGTTACCTAAGGTCTTGATGAGTGCGCCGAACTGGCTACTTGGCACGGTGTCAGCGACCACCGCTCTGGGCTTATACGCGCGATTTGCAATGAGACGAAAAGGTATTAATGACATTATTGAAGCCAGCGGGAGCAAACGTTGGAACGGCACTCAATACAAGAGAGTGACTCAATCATTAGAGCGTCTCTCTACAAAGCTCGGACAACCACTCGACCTTCATGTTTTTGTTGGAGATAGATTAGACCGACAGATGATTTTGGGTAAGAGTGCAAAGAGGCTTGAGGCGGCTGCTGTGGATAGACTCGCAAAAAAGGATGTCTTGATGTTTGATAAAGACGTGGTCGCGAAGCTATCTGATACCGAGCTAGACGGCATCGTTGCACACGAGGTGTCTCATCTTGACAGAACGCACTCTAGGTTCAAGGAAATAGCTTCGTTTCTGGAGGGATTTTCAAAGCCAGTTGTACTTTGGGGGGTGGGGCTATCGGCCTTTCATTCCCTTGCCGGAGGATACGGCACATTCCTGGCAGGAACAGTAGCGCCAATAGCTGCAGCGACCGCTTCTGCAGCAGCAGTCGCCGGCTTTGGACTAATAAAGATGTTCATCTCCAGAAAAAATGAAATGAAAACTGATCTTCGTGCAGTTCAGTTAACAGGGGATCCAGATGCCTATTGCTCGGCTCTGGAAAAAATAAGCGATCCGAGAAATGCCCGGAATCCAGCGGATGGGAAGATCAATCGGATTCTTGAGATGTTTTCAACGCACCCCTCGCTGAGTGAGAGAATTCAAGCGGTGAAGAGGGTTTTTGGTGGAGAGAGCTAGAGCTCATTGCGCCTATGCCGAATGGACCGAAGAGATTGGTCGTTTTCAGTACATCTAAAGTGCTGAGTTCGTCTTTGATCCGACTTCACGCAGGGCAGAATACATCTCTAGTTGCTGTCTCGAATAACCATCCGTGCAACCCGCTCTGCAACCAGATGCTGAGGCTCGGCATGACTGAAACTAGGACAAGAGTCCTTCTTAGGAGTTAGAAAATTTTTAATCTCATGAAAGGCTAAGAGTTGTGCTTTTCGGCGAGGTTCGTCACGTAAGAGCTCTATTGCTTCGTCTGCTAGCACTGCAGGAGAGAGAGCTTGTTCGCTTACAAATTCACGGACTGTGTTGGGCCGAATGATGTTCACGATTGAGTAACTATCAACCTTTGAGCACAGCCGTACGATGCTACGCATCAGCCAGCCCGCACGGTACATCATGGCAAACGGCAAGCCGGCGAGCGCTGCTTGAAGGTTAGACGTCCCTGACTTAATGAGTCCCGCATCACACGCACCAAGCACTTCAACAGACCTTTGCGGGACAATTCGGATAATCTCTTCTGCCCCGAGCTCGTGAATGCGTTCTCGCAACTCCGGTTCTGATATAGAGCTCGGTACAGGAATTATGCCCTTTACATTCGGAAGTGTTTGGCGAACCCGGTGAAGAGTCTCTACTAGAAGTGGCAGTAGGTTTCTTACTTCTTGATTACGGCTTCCCGCAAAGAGCGCAAGTGCAAGTTCATCATCTTCAATCCCAAATTCTTTTCGGAGCGCTGCTCTTTTCTCTCGTGTAAATGTAAACTGTGAAAAATTATCGCCAAATGGGTGTCCGACAAATTGAGCGTTATCGTATCCGAGTGACCGAAATACAGCGGGCTCAAATGGGAAAATACACGCCAGCGCATCAACGTACTTTCGAAATGATTTTGCCCGTCCTGAGCGCCACGCCCATACCGTTGGGGCGATGAAAAAAACGGTTCGAATCCCAAGACGCTTCGCTTTCTTAGCAAGTAGTAAGTTGAAGTCCTGGTAATCGACGAGAAGGAGGACGTCAGGAGCTCTCTCCTCTAACAGACGAGTCATTCGTTTGAGAGCACGCCGGAGAGTACCAAGCGATTTGATGACATCAACAAAACCCATGACTGATGCATCAGTTTCTGAGTCGATGAGAGTCTCAACTCCGACCGAGCGGAGGGCTGAGCCGCCCATTCCAAAGACGGTCGCTTCTGGGCAGAGCGTACGCACTGTCGAAATGATACGAGCGCCGTGCTCATCACCCGATGGATCCCCTGCAGAAATAGCTATCTTCATACAGAGAGTAATATGTCAGAATACGGGTCTAAAGAGTAGCTGAGGTGTGGAGAGACAAATGAGAGAGTATGTAGCGCTGTATGGAGGAAGCTTCGACCCCCCTCATAATGGGCATGTGTTAACCATATCCCACCTGCTGAACGATGAGCGAATTGCAGAGGTCTGGCTCATTCCGAGCGGGGATGCTCGCTATGATAAGGCGCCTGTTGCTAGTGGGGCAGAGCGCGTCGCGATGCTCAATGTGGTTCATGAAGAGCTGTTTAATAAGAGTAGTCGAATTCGGATTGTTGAACTCCAGCAAGATGGTGATTTGGGAGAATCGACGGCTATATCGTTGGTAAAGGCCTTGCGCGAGGAGGGTGAAAAGCGCCCTTTTTTCTATGTAATTGGCGCTGATAATCTTGCAACGTTGCCCCAGTGGAGAGAGTTTGATGTGTTGATTCAGGAGGTGACATTCCTCCTTGTTCCTCGTCTAGGTGAAGCCATCCCAGACGTGTTGCCACCGTATGTGGTGCATTTGAGTAAAGGAAGCGTAGCTGCCTGTTCATTCTCAAGTACTGAACTTCGGGAACTCTTAATGGGGGAATGTGAGGTTGCTGGATATCTGCCGCTCGAAGTTCTGCGAGTGATAGAAGAGCGCGGTCTTTACGGGAGAAGTGTCGCCGCCAAGACTTCTTCGTAAGGCGAGGTCGTGTTTTTGAAACGAGTGTTCATTGCCGAGGATTTTGGTCATTGTGAAATTCACTCGGCTATTCGGCAGCTTAGTAGCTGTCGCTTTAAGCTCCTGAAACAAGTGGTCGAAAATAATCACTTCTTTAAAAATATCTCGGTGAATTCATTGACTTCCCCCTAGCTGCGCTGATATCTCAAGGAACCTTGCTTTCGGTTGGCAACTTCGGGGAAAGAGTGGCTTAGAGGAGTAGAATGAATCCTACGTCCCTTCTGTCGCTGGTCACGGGGTCTTCTGAGAGGGCGGATTGAGTAGTTCTCAACTTTTCGAAAGAAAAGAGAATTTATTTGCTCCAAGCCCTTGAATTGGTCTCGGACACCAGATACTCTCCCCTCCTTGCCCGAAACTCAGTAAATGAGTGGAAAGTAAGAACCTCGAGCTGTGCTCCCTTGTTGGATCGCGTTCGGGTTACAATTTGGTCATGGGTAGAAGTTGGTAGAACAGTAAATTTGTTTGAGAAGAATACCACTAGTTTTTGCGATTTATCGCAGAGATTAGAGTATTTCCGAGTGACAATCTCTGGGAGCAGTTTCAGTTAGTGGTGTAACAACTACTAACGGTCTCTTTTGTGAAGCTCTTAGGTCAGCAGTCGTTAAACTACGCACTGCTTTGCTAAAAGATCTTGAGTTGCTCAATGCGATTTAGCCTTCTTTATGAAGTGCCAAATAGCTTAGCAATTCGCACAAATTTTGAATATGAGAGTTTGATTCTGGCTCAGAGTGAACGCTGGCGGCGTGCCTAAGACATGCAAGTCGAACGCGAAAGCATCTTCGGGTGTGAGTAGAGTGGCGCACGGGTGAGTAACACTTGGGTAACCTACCCTTCAGAGGGGGATAACTTCGGGAAACCGAAGCTAATACCGCGTACGCCGCAATTTTTTACGGAAGATTGCGGGAAAGTTTTTGCGCTGAAGGATGGGCCCGAGCCCGATTAGTTTGTTGGTGGGGTAATGGCCTACCAAGACTACGATTGGTAGCTGGTCTGAGAGGATGATCAGCCACACTGGTACTGGAACACGGACCAGACTCCTACGGGAGGCAGCAGTTAGGAATTTTGCGCAATGGGGGAAACCCTGACGCAGCAACGCCGCGTGAGTGATGAAGGCCCTAGGGTTGTAAAGCTCTTTCGACAGGGAAGAAAAAAATGACGGTACCTGTAGAAGAAGCACCGGCTAACTCCGTGCCAGCAGCCGCGGTAAGACGGAGGGTGCAAGCGTTGCTCGGATTTACTGGGCGTAAAGAGCACGTAGGCGGCTAGGTAAGTCTGATGTGAAAGCCCACGACTCAATCGTGGAAGTGCATTGGATACTGCTTAGCTAGAATGCAGGAGAGGTGAGCGGAATTCCAGGTGTAGAGGTGAAATTCGTAGATATCTGGAGGAACAACGGAGGCGAAGGCGGCTCACTGGACTGATATTGACGCTGAGGTGCGAAAGTGTGGGGAGCAAACGGGATTAGATACCCCGGTAGTCCACACCGTAAACGATGAGTACTAGTTGTCGGAACCATCCTACTGTTTCGGTGACGAAGCTAACGCATTAAGCACTCCGCCTGGGGAGTACGGCCGCAAGGCTAAAACTCAAAGAAATTGACGGGGGCCCG
>JBMTVV010000163.1:0-4926 GCA_049451755.1 Bdellovibrionota bacterium | reverse complement strand
AGTGCATCCATCAGCCTTTCTAGGCACTCGGGATGGTGCCTGTCATCGGTATTCGCATTGGTGAGAAAGTCTCCCTTGGCGTATCGAGCTCCGATATTCCAGGCCCCGGCTAATGTCTCCCGTTCAGATATTCGAACATAGCTAATATTCGAATATTGCTCCTGAAACTCACGCACAATCTGCGCCTCATTCTCAGGTGAGGCACAATCAATGACGAGAATCTCCAGCAACCCCTTCTCGAACAATGTCTGTCCAACGAGATCTTCTAGACACCCTCTCATGAAAGACTCAGAGGCATATGTTGATACAATAGCTGTTACTTCGATCCCTGCTCGAAAGTTCGTGGGACTTTTTTCGTTTCTCATGGCTGAGCCTCCAGACACTGTGAAGCCTTCTCAACGAGTTGCTCAAGATCTCTCCTTAGTGGAAAGTGTGGGAATGTATCGAGCAGCTCTTGGGCATATTTTCGTGCTTCAGCGATATCGCGAAGATCTACGTTAATGAGTGTTAGGTAGAACAGGCTCTGCCAATCATCTTTTGCTCGAAGCGCATATGATTGCTGCATCTCAACTCGTGCCTCCTCTTTTCGATTCAAAGCATCAAGCCGCAATCCTCTCCAGAAGTTGACAATTCCCTCAGCATCGCACGACAGCTCAAAGAGCTTCGTATCTGAAATCGCGGCTCCCTCACCTATCACTTCATGGTCGGCTAGTAGTTGCTCAACTGATACCTCTGTGTTTTTCCAACTCCTCAATAAAACAGGGCTACTCTCTATACACTGCTCCATGTTCATAGCAGGCGATACGAATAGCTCGGATTGTGCTCGCTGCCGAGAAATCTCTCCAGATGGAATCGAGAAAAGCGCACGAATACTCGTAGCGACTGCCTCCCATGTTTGAGCTCGAACCATGGCGCCATTTCGAGACATCTCACAAAGCGCATCTCGGTCAGATAACACTCTCTCAAGGGTAGCTTGCAGGCTCTCATGGGTCATTTCTTCAACGAGAACACCAGAAGAAGGATTTAAATACTCTCGAACGCCTCCCACATTAGAGGCTACTACAGGACACCCCGACGCCTGGGCATCTAAAACGGATAGCCCAGCAGACTCAAAGCTCAGTGATGGAAAAACAAGACATCCGGCACGCTGTAATTGTGTGGCTATTTGCTGCTGAGGGACTTTGCCATGAAAAACAAGCCCCGGATGAGATGCCTGCAGCTCGTCAATTTGTGCCTGTAACTGCGGCCATGGGGATGCATCGCCATAAACGTCTAACTTCAGATGAGGAAATTTTGGTTTCATATTTATGAAGGCATTCAGCAATAGGTGAATACCTTTCGAATATTCTAACCGTCCTGCATAAAGAAGTTGATTCCAGTCACGATGGGCTGGACCTTCAAACTTGAAACGCTCTGGATCAAATCCATTCTTAATAATATGAATTCTCTCTTCTGGTACATCACCGCGAGCGAGCACGATTTCCTTCTGTGCCTGAGACACGCATACAAAGTGATCCACCATATGCATCACGGTTCGAGACTCTAAACCACTCGGGTTCACACCAGGCGAGTGATTGACGAGGACTTTCTTTAAACAGTTCGGATCATCTCCGACGACAAGGAATGGATGTGCCAACGTTGCTGCCACGGCATAGTAGGGACCAAGCTCCGCGATTCGTCGGCGGAGCCGGTACACGCCGTAATCTTGGCCAAAATCCCAGTACTGAACACCACGAACTTCTGTATCACCCTCTGGGATATTCCCACATGCAATGGTCCTAAAGCCCTGACGAGCAAATGCTTCAGCAAGTGAAATAGTTGCGGTCTCTCCCCCTCCACAGTTCGCACCAGCTGGATACACAGGCCAGTCGTTAAAGAAGATAAGAATCGTTGGTTGCTGCATGAGTGAGTACCCTTCTTGCGTAACATTACCCTCTCTTATGATGACTCCCAACCACAGAGGGGTGCAAAGAGTGATGTCGGTCCAGCTTCGCCGATAGCCAATATAGTCAATAGCTTAGACAAGCTGCTTCAGGTTTGCTGGAATTATCTGATGGATAAGCTGTGACACCCGCTCACACTAGACTCCCCCGAACATATTCGCATGATTCATCAGGTGATACACGTTGTAGATCGGAAAGCGATTTTTGTCCGTCGGAGACAACGAGAAAATGCACTCATAGGTCTCAAAGACACTCCGAGGGAACCCACGAAAGAGATGCATGAAAGCAATATCTGTCTCGCGATGACTGTAGGAACCGGCAGGATCAATAAAATAAATATTCTCATCCTCTGACGGGAGCACATTTCCACTCCATAGATCACCATGACACAACGATGGCCTCGACCGTCGAGATTTGAAATCCTTGCTCGCTCAGAAAGTCATCGATGATTATAACACCTGCGGACCGAGTTCGCGGCGAATATGTGCAATAAGGTGCTCCATAGAACGATCAATAATTCGGTACACCTCAAGAAATCCATCAGCCCCTCCAAAATACGGATCCGGGACATCAAGGCCTATAAGATCTGCCGAAGAATCCTGGAAATTCAGACGCTCGGAATCAAACTCTCTAAGGCAGTGCACCACGACATCATTACCAAGGACGCTCTTGATATCCCTCCGATTTTCGCGATCCATGGCAATAAGGAAAGAAAAGTTATTACTATCTTTTACGCTCAACTTGCGGGCTCGTTGAGAAGATATATCTATCCCGAAGGAACGCGCGACATGTTGGCTCTCCTGGTGCGGAGGCTTCCCTATATGCCAGTCTCCGGTTCCACAAGAATCAACCACAAGTCGGTCTCGGAGAAGTGCATCCTCCGATATCCATTTCCGGAAAATGCCCTCAGCAAGAGGGGAACGACAGATATTTCCGAGACACACGAATAGAACACCACATTGAGAGCTCATTTGCAGACTTCCTTATAGAGTAGGAGAATCTCCACAAAAAAGAACCTCTTAACTCTTTGATTTCAATAACTTACTACTGATAGCCGGATTAGCCCACAGAAAGGCTTGTCTGAGAAGCACCCCTCCGAACACCGCTCGCATCTTAACAGGAGGACGCTGAAAGGGGAAAAGAAATGAGCGAGCAGATAGCTAATGACGGCCTAGAGGAGGGGAATTTACGAACTGGGCCTCCAGAGAGCCGTGGTGGATGGCCTATCGAATTTATCAACGATGTAAAGCTCGATGTTGCCGTCGAATTAGGTCGGACAGAACTCTCCATTGATCAACTCCTTAAGCTGCAGAAGGGTGGAATTATCGAGCTTACGAAGCTAAGCGAGGAGCCCCTGGACCTTCGAGTAAACGGTAGACTCATGGCCAGAGGAGAAGCAGTCATCGTTAATGAGATGTTTGGCACAAGAATAACACAGATTCTTAATCCCGATGGCGAAGACGCTATTTAGTAGGTACTCAGATGTGGCCGGTGGCCTCTAGCGATATGGAGCTGCTTACCTCTCATCTTGGTGATATCTCGCTCTTGCAGGAAAAAATTTCGAGCGACCTGATCACTATATGGCTCGGCACCATGAGTAAGTCGCAGGTGTTTTCCCTCTTCAATCATAAGACCTGCATCTTGTAATACAGAGGAGAGTCCAGGATGAAGTTGCTCAAGGTCCACATCGAATATTTTCTCCACTAATTCGTAGGACAAGCCTTTGCGGCAACGGAACTGACGCTCAATGTACTCATTAATGTAAGGGATTCTATTCGCGTTTCGGAATCGATGTCTATTCTTCTCGTAACCACTAATCAATCTCTCATACTCAAGCATGCACTCTGGATTGCGAAAAAGTACTGGTCGCTTCGAGCGGTCTCTCCGATAACTCTCCGATCCAAGCCCGAGTCCTAAAACAAACTCAGGCAGCTCTATCTCCGACATTGATGGCTCTAAACACCGCGATAGCAGGAGCGTATGCGAGCAGGCTCCTATGAGCTCGTATCCTAAACTACCGAAGGCAGCAACATCACGCGAAAGACTGTTGAGAAGCTCATGCGCTGAGAACAGTCCTGGGCACTGAACACTATAACTTCTCCGCTGTACTATACGTATAAAATCAGGCTCGCTCAGCGATACCGCTCGGATCTGTTTTCGTAACGCAGAGCGACTCGCCCTGTAGCGCGCACTCTGAAACTCAAAGCCAAGCAACTGTCCTGCCCCTACGAATGCGCGATGACTCTGAAACTGTTCCCATGTGGGCGCTGTGTCTCGCTCAAATAGATCCGAAAAAACTACTATCGGGAATGAGCATGCACGAGGAAAGCTCTTCGTTCCGCTGATTGCTGATGCTGACAATATGAATTCGACTGCTGGCAGCTCTGAAAATGTAGCCGTCTCCGGCACATCATCAACGAAACTCTCATCCACTCGCGCCCTGAATTGCCAATGAAGGAATTGATAAAACTTCTCCACTGCATCAATATTTTCGAACCAATCTTGGTGAAGTCTCAGACTTATTCGCCTAGGCTCAAGAGCGGCCCACTGAGGCAGCTCCTGCTTCATCTCCACTTCCCTGCAGAGCCGGTGCAGATACCGAGAAAAGTCACTATCACTATGACCAATCACCGCGCCTACATAGCTCTGCTTATCCGCAACAGAGCGAACTGGCAAAAGAGACCTCTTCGACCGTCGCGAGTGATTCGCAATGCTTGGGAAGACTATGTCAATCGCGCCGCGCATTCAGCACCTCTCCTTCTTACATCAAGCTTGGGAGAGGGTACCAAACATTTTCACCGAAACATAAAAAATTCACCGGCAATCCTCATATATCTGCCAAAAGATGTACGTTCTCGACAACTTGTTGCATAGTAGTGTGGATTACGTAACCTTCTGGTATGGCGTCTCGGCACTCATAAGGCTCTTAATAATGAATATTACTCCCTTCAGCCCTGCTCCAACGATTACTGCTCCAACGATT
>JBMTVV010000162.1:0-4936 GCA_049451755.1 Bdellovibrionota bacterium | reverse complement strand
TGCTCCAAGGGAATTGTTCAGTTACTCTGAAATGAGGAGGAGTTCGTGGTGCTTTGCAACAGTGATACTCATCCCCCAATTGTACCTTTCCCACTGAAATCTTGCTATAACTGGGACGAGTATCATCGTGAGAAAAAGCACCAATTATGAGAGAGAACATACTGACTCTGTTCCCATCAGAAGAACCTCTGAACCACTCGCTTCGATTGGCAGGCTCAAAGAGCTTTATGAATAGAGCCCTCATTCTCGGCGCGCTCGCAGAGACCCCTCTTATTTTAAAAAACCCGTCACGCAGTGAAGACTCACTCACCCTGCTCGAGATTTTACGAACCTTTGGTGTCACCACACGGTGGCGTGAAGAAGGGGCGTTAGAGATTCAACGAGACCGGACACGGATTCCCGTAGATGTAACCCTTGATGTTGGTGCTGGCGGAACAGTGATGCGCTTTATCACAGCGTTTGCTGCATCGTGTCCAGGCGCTACCGTCACAGTGCAAGGGAGTGAACGGATGCATGAACGTCCAATTGGCCCCCTAGTCGATGCACTGAGAACCCTCGGGGCTGAGATTGAGTACCTTGGGAAGGAAGGGTGTCCACCCCTGCGCATCCACGGGAAAACCTTACGAGGTGGGGCTGTACACGTCGATGGAAGCCTCAGTAGTCAGTTTCTCACGGCTCTCTTACTGACAGGTGCAACCTTTGAAGAAGGGCTCACCCTTATTCCTGAAGGAGAGCTCGTCTCTCGGTCGTACCTTTCGATGACGGTTGAGACCCTAAGAGCGTTTGGTGGTGACGTTACCGTTAGAAACGATGACCAGATCGTTATTGCACCCACCACTCTTGATGCTTCTGAGTACCTTGTTGAAGGGGATGCTTCTGGTGCCTCATACTTTTGGGCCTTAGCTGCTATCACCGGAGGACGAATTAGCGTAGGACCGTTTCCAGAGGAATCACTCCAAGGAGACCTTGGGTTCTTAAAGATTCTTGAATGGATGGGGTGTTCGGTTGAACGTGACTCTACGACTGACTCTTTCACTGTTCAGGGCCCAAAGGGAAGGCTTCGTCCCGTTGAAGCGGATATGCTCAACTTACCTGATTCTGCCCAAACACTTGCAGTCCTTGCAGCGGTTGCTGATGGAGTTTCAATCCTTAAGGGACTAAAGACGCTTCGGGTAAAAGAAACTGATCGAATCGCAGCGCTCGAACAAGAACTCCGACGGGTTGGGGTACGAACAGAATCAACGGAAGATACTTTAGTAATCCATGGGGTTTCTCCACGCGCGCTGAAGAAGGGAGTGATTCAGACCTATGACGACCACCGTATGGCGATGTCTTTCGCGGTGCTTGGCGCTATTCTTCCGGGGCTCCAAATCGAGAATCCGAGTGTCGTCGCGAAGTCTTTCCCAGACTTTTGGACCCGGCTTTTTGCCATAGGATTTGAGGGGCTATGAGAGTTGTCCTCATCGGGTTTATGGGGAGTGGTAAAAGCTCCGTTGCCGAGGCTCTGGCTGCAAAAACGGGATACGACCTTGTTGAGACCGATGCTGAGGCACTCGCAAGATCAGAGTGCAACTCCATTACCGAGATTTTTGATGCCCACGGAGAAGAGTCCTTTCGTGCATTAGAGGGTGATGTCCTTCGTAGCGCATTGAAGAGAGGAAACCTCATTGTCTCATCCGGTGGTGGTATACTTGAATTAGTAGAGAATCGGCGTGCACTAAGAGAGCTTCGGACTTCTACTGAGGGAGAAGAGACGTGTGTCGTATATCTCGATACGCACTTTGAGACGATCACGAGACGTCTTCAGGGTGATAACTCGCGCCCCTTGTTTCGCTCGCTATCGGATGCGGAGCACCTGTTTGCTCACCGACTTCCCCAGTATCGAGAGGCTGCAGACCTCATCATCCCTACCGATACGTTATCTGCCGAAGAAGTTGCTGAGCTGATTATGCGCGTTGCTATGAAGACTCGTGTTGGAGTGGATCGGGTAGGAGCAGATGGTGGTATCTGGATGGTAATTGGTGACCCTGTCGGGCATTCCCGT
This sequence comes from Bdellovibrionota bacterium, assembly GCA_049451755.1. Taxonomy (GTDB): domain Bacteria; phylum Bdellovibrionota_C; class UBA2361; order UBA2361; family RFPC01; genus RFPC01. Next base: position 2,892 of record JBMTVV010000162.1, on the reverse strand, counting down.
TCGCCACGACTTCACGGTGCACTGCTTTATGAAATGGGGATGCCTCACAGACACTTTGTGGCGTATCGAGTGCGAGAGCTCGCTTCATTTTTCAAAGAGTTTCGTATGAACAACTCCTTGCAGGGGCTTGCGGTGACGGTTCCTCACAAAGAGAGTGTTATGAGTTTTCTTGATGATATCTCAGAAGAAGCGCGTGCGATTGGTTCGGTAAATACCGTCGTAAAAGTCGGTGAGGTATTACACGGGTACAATACCGCCTGGTTGGGCATTCAAGCGCCACTTCAGCAGAGGAACGCCATCCGTGGGAAACGAGTCGCGATTCTTGGAGCAGGCGGGACAGCGCGTGCGGCCCTTTTTGCAGTGTGCTCTGAAGCATCTCAGGTAACGCTCATCAACCGAACGGTAGAGCGCGCTGCTGCCCTTGCTGCGGAGTTTCAGGTGGCAGCGACTCCACTACAAGAGGTTGCAACCCTTACTGATTTTGACACTGTGATTCAAACAACCTCAGCTGAGCTTCTAGCAGGTGGGAGCCCACTTTTTGATTCTTCTGCATTTCGAGATGGTATGGTGGTACTTGATGCAGTGTATACTCCGGAGTGGACACCATTCCTCAAAGCTGCGCGAGCTGCTGGAGCTGTGTGCATCACAGGACGTGAGATGTTTCTTGCGCAGGCAGCAGCTCAGTTTGCTCTCCACCATGGAAGCGAGGTTTCGTGGGAGGTGATGCGTGAAAAGCCAGAGCAAGAGGCGTTTTGTGAACTCTAAAGGTACGGTGATGAAGAAATGTCTTCCGATACGAGTAAACACGATTGAAGCGACTCGTGCGATCGTAGCGCGAAACGAAACTCGTTACGATGCCTTTGAGTTATGGCTCGATTATCTTCCTCCTGAAGAACTTTGCCGTTTGAACGAGGTTGTTCATTCAACGAGCAAAGAGTGCATTCTCCTCTTTCGACGAGACCGGCTTGAGCCGCCACTACTCGCACTCGAGGACCGAAAGGGGTGGATTGCTGTGCTTCAGGGAGCGACGATCCGGTGGGACTTTGATATTAATGTGCAGGAAGAAGAGCTCGTCTTTTATCGTGAAAGTGAGCGAATCTCGCCCCTTATCACTTCGTATCACCACTACGAGAGAACCCCAACGACGGAAGAGTTACAGGGAGTACTTCGGAGAATGGAGCGATTCGCTCCGACTACGGTAAAGTTTGCCTGTTACTGTCATTCGCGAAGTGATGCCCTCCGCCTTTTTGAATTCTTACTGTTTTTACAAGAGTGTGGGCATGAAGCCATTGTACTCGGTATGGGAAAAGAAGGGGTTATCACCCGAGCTTTTGCAGGTCTCTACGGTTGTGCCTATAATTTCCTTCCAACGGCACAAGAGGAAGTGTTAGAGCAGACTGCAATGGGGCAACTTACACTTGAAGACTTTGAGGCACTTGAAGAGATTCTAACGAAGAGTAAGTAAAGAAGAGAGTACCGATGGGCGGAAATAGTTTTGGAGTTGCATTTCGGATTACTACCTTTGGTGAATCACACGGAGGATCCGTTGGAGTGATCGTTGACGGATGTCCTCCCGGATTAGAACTCTCAGAGGAAGATATTCAGCCAGAACTTGATCGCCGGCGTCCAGGACAGAGTGCTATCACAACGCCACGCAAAGAGACGGATACAATTTCGATTCAGTCAGGAGTGTTTGATGGACGAACGACTGGCACCCCTATTATGCTTGTTGCACACAATAACGACATGCGCCCAGAGGACTATCACAATCTCTTTGGAGTGTTGAGACCTTCTCATGCTGACCATACGTATACCTCGAAGTATGGACTGAGAGATTGGCGGGGGAGTGGACGAGCCTCAGCCCGTGAAACACTAGCGCGAGTTGCTGCTGGAGCGATTGCAAAGAAGTATTTACGAGAACAGTACGGGATTGAAACGCTTGCATACGTCGAGCAAGTTGGAGCACTGAGAGCAGAGGTAGACTCCACTCAGGTAACGTACGAGCAGATTGAGTCAAACATCGTACGATGTCCTGAGCCTGTAATGGCTGATAAAATGATTCGTCTCATTGAAGAGGTTCTTGATGCGGGGGATTCCATTGGGGGAGTGATCACCGGTGTGATTCGCGGTGTGCCTGCAGGTCTCGGCGAGCCCGTCTTCGATAAGCTCAATGCGGATCTTGCTAAGGCGATGGTGAGCATTAATGCCGTCAAGGGATTTGAGCTCGGCTCTGGCTTTGATGGGGTAAGGATGCGGGGCAGTGAGCACAATGACTCTTTCTATCGAGCAGAGGATGGAACTATTCGGACGGTAACGAATAACGCAGGAGGCATTACGGGAGGAATTAGCACAGGGGAAGAGATATTCTTTCGCGTCGCGTTTAAACCTGTCTCAACGATTCGGCACGAACAAGAAACGGTAAATGTTGATGGCGAAGCTGTTACATTGTCAGCATCAGGTCGTCACGACCCATGCGTCGTTCCTCGTGCAGTGCCAATTATTGAAGCAATGTCAGCATTGGTAGTGATGGATCACATTATGCGTGATAGAGCGCAGTGCGCCTCTTTTGGCTAGTATCCTTCTTTCGGGTAGGATCCCTCTTTTGGAGAGTAGATGGCTGGAAAACAGTATGACTTTCTCGTTGTCGGCGGCGGAATAGCAGGGCTCACGTATGCGCTGGAAGTTGCAGACGTGGGTACCGTTGCTGTGCTCTTTAAGAGTCACCGTTCGGATTCCTCAACGTCATGGGCGCAGGGTGGGATTGCGAGTGTCTCTTCCGAGGGAGACTCTTTCGAGAGCCACATACGAGATACGCTCCATGCTGGAGACGGGCTGTGTGATGAAGCGATCGTAAGCCTCGTTATTCAACAAGGGCCAGCATGTGTAGAAAAG
>JBMTVV010000161.1:0-5020 GCA_049451755.1 Bdellovibrionota bacterium | reverse complement strand
ATCCTGATCTTCTTCCCCACAAATAGTGAGGAATCCTTCGGCAGTGGTGCGCTTTTTTGAAATCGGAAGACGAGTAGCCGGCTCAGAGTTGTTAGCTGAGTGGGAAGATTACAAAAACGGGAAACCGCAAGGGGACAAAGATGACATGCGAGACGAGATACAAGAGAACAGAAGTGAATGACGTCCGTCTATGATGAGATATGTTCGCTATACGGGGCTAGAAAGATATACCGTGCCAGAAAGATTCAGTGAAGACGAGCTGTTCTCTGAAGACGAGCTGTTCTCTGAAGACGAGCGGTGCTCTGAAGACGAGCGGTGCTCTGTGTCGCATGAGTGCGGGAGGAGGGAGTCGAACCCTCACACCTCGCGGCACTGGATCCTAAATCCAGCGTGTCTACCAATTCCACCACTCCCGCGCAGCGACCTGAGATAGATACACCTCTCGGGCTATCATTGCAAGTTATTGAGTATAAAGAAGATTGTTCGCTGGAGTTTTTTTTCTTCTAACGATATTCTATTGGGATTCCGACTAGTTCGGTCGGCTACTATAGGAAAGAACAACAGATAGAGAATTAATACAACAAGGTATTTGAATGAATCACGTAAGCACCGACTTCTCCCATGAGCGGTCTGATATCGATGAAGTTACAACCCAAATCGCGGTAACCGTCCCACAGGCGGAGTTCGAGAAGCGAATAGAGGCTGAAGTCGTTAAATTACGACCTCAGGTTACACTCAAGGGGTTTCGCAAGGGGAAGGCTCCTCTTGGAATGGTAAAGAAGTTGCACGGAGAGCGAGTGCGATTTGAGGTCTCTCAACGACTCATCTCAGAGACGCTATATCAAGCGCTCGTAAAGGAAGAGATCAACGAGACGGTTGGAGAGCCAGAACTGGAGTTAGCCGAGTCGAAGGAAGAAGGAGATTTCTCATACACCGCGAAGGTCTTTTTCCCTCCGAAGCCAACGATCGAAAAGTATGACTCCTTTCAGGTTGAGCTCGAAGAGGGTGGGGTTAGTGACGACGATGTCGATAGAGCGATTGATGAGATGCGTTCATCTCAAAGCACATTCCGTACTATCACAGACCGCACTGCCGCTGAGAGTGGTGATGTTATTAAGGGGAATATCCGTGTGGGACTCGAAGATGAGGAGCCTGCAGCAGCGGAGCCTTTCGTGGTCCGTCTCGGAGAGGGGCGATTGCCCGAGGAGTTAGAGTCCGGCTTGCTGGGGCTTACAGTAGGTGAGACCCGAACCATTGAAACGAATCTTCCCGATGATCATCGAGATGAGCAGTTAAGAGGGAAGAAGGCTATTTACATCGTAACTCTTGATGAGTTGCAAGAGCAGATACTCCCAGAGGTTACGGATGAGTTTGTAAAAACTCTGGGAATGGGAGCACAGACGGCTCTTGAGCTACGATTGAAGATTCGAGAGCAGATGGAAAAGCAACGAGAACAGCAAGAACAGACCGAGATTCATGCTCAGATTTTAAAGGAGCTTCTCGAGAGCAATCCGTTTTCTGTGCCACAGAGTATGATTGACGGTGAGATTCGAGGGCTACTCGTTCGAAATGGATATGTTGATCCTTCAAAGATTGATGTCCACCGTATGCCGGTAGATACATTCCGGGAGCAGCTAGGGAAGCTCGCTGAAGAGCGTGCTCGTACCTCGATCATCGTTGAGCGTATTGTTGAGCAGGAAAGCATCGAGTTCAGCGATGAGGATGTGAAGAAGTTAATGGAGGAGATCTCTGAAGAGCATGGAATGCCGGTAGCAGATGTTGAAAAAGCGTTACTCTCTGATGGCAGAAAGGCGAATTTTGTGAGAGAACAAAAGCAGAAGAAGGCGCTAGATCTCTTGCGTGAGCGAGCATCAATCAAGAGAACAAAGAAAGAAGAGAAGTAATCTGGAGAGCGAGAGCATGAACGAACAAGCAATGAATTATATTCCCTATGTGGTAGAACAAACGGGGAGAGGCGAGCGGTCGTATGATATTTTTTCTCGGCTTCTCAAAGAGCGCATCGTTTTTCTTGGTAGTGAAGTAAACGATGCAGTAGCGAATGTTATTATTGCGCAGTTTCTAATCCATGACACTCAAGATCCAGAGAAGGATATTTACCTTTATATCAATAGTCCTGGTGGTTCCGTCACAGCTGGTATGGCGATCTACGATACAATGCAGTACGTGAAGCCGAGTGTTGGCACTGTCTGTGTTGGACAAGCGGCAAGCATGGGGGCCGTGCTCCTGTCCGGCGGTGCAGAAGGGAAGCGGTCGGCGCTCCCGCACTCTCGTGTCATGATTCACCAGCCCATGGGAGGTTTCCAGGGACAAGAATCGGATATCGCAATTCACGCTCGCGAGATTGCTCGTGTGAAGAAGGAGTTACTACAGATTTTAGCGCGCCATACGGGAAAGACCCTTGAGGATATCGAGCGGGATAGTGATAGAGATTATTTTCTCACCGCTATGGAAGCAAAAGAATACGGAGTCATCGACCACGTGTATGAGCGGCGGGGCGAGGACGCGAAGTAATTTCAGCTATTTGGCGGGATATCTCCTGAGTTGTATATCGTAGTTAGGTAGAACAGGCTCGTTGAGCAAATAATCCGTATTTCCCTCGTCGGTGGTGCCTAGTAGGTGCCGTCTTAGACGACGGATAGAGAATGAGAGGAGAGAACTCTTCGATGCTCTCTTAGTCTTTCTTGGTATGGTAGACTAGAGGTAAGCTCCGAGGAGATGCGTTAGAACGTGGTTCGCTAGTTGAAGAAGCGGGTTGATTGAAAAGGAGAAGAGAGTTGGCAAAGGGAAGTGATAAAGGACGAAATGCTCTCGTATGCTCGTTTTGTAACCGCACGCAGGAAGAGGTTCGCAAACTCATTGCTGGCCCTGGAGTGTATATTTGCGACGAGTGCATTGACCTTTGTAATGATATCATTGCGGATGAAGTAGAGCAGGAAGATTCACTTGCCGGCCAGTCCCAAGTTCCAAAGCCGCAAGAGATCATGGAGTTTTTGGATCAGTATGTCATCGGCCAGTCGTATGCCAAAAAAGTCCTGAGCGTAGCAGTTCATAACCATTATAAGCGGATTGATGCGAAGGGTGGTTCCTCTGATGTGGAAATACAGAAGTCGAATATTCTGTTATGCGGACCGACGGGCACAGGAAAGACGCTGCTAGCGCAGACCCTGGCTCGCATTCTTCAGGTGCCCTTTACTATCACTGATGCAACAAGTCTGACTGAAGCAGGGTATGTTGGAGAGGATGTTGAGAACATTATATTGAGTCTGCTGCAAGCATCAGACTATGACGTTGAGCAAGCTCAGCGTGGAATAGTCTATATCGATGAGATCGATAAGGTTTCACGAAAGTCTGAAAATCCATCCATCACTCGAGATGTGTCAGGTGAAGGGGTTCAGCAGGCCCTGTTGAAGATGCTTGAGGGAACTGTCGCAAGCGTTCCGCCGAAGGGTGGGCGGAAGCATCCTCAGCAGGAGTTTTTGCAGGTAGACACCTCGAACATTCTTTTTATCTGCGGAGGGGCATTCGTTGGTCTTGAAGATATCGTGCGTCAACGGGTGGGGGAGAAAAAGTTAGGGTTCGGCGTTGCTACTGAAAAGAAGAAGGTGGTGTCTAAGAAAGAAGAGCGCGAGCGACTACTGGCACAGCTCCAGCCTGAAGATCTGCTAAAATTTGGATTGATTCCTGAATTCATCGGACGACTTCCGCTTATTGCGACTTTAGAAGACCTTGATGAAGAGGCTCTCGTTCGGATCTTGAAAGAGCCAAAGAACGCCCTTACGAAGCAGTACAAAAAGCTGTTCGAGTTGGAGAATGTAGCACTTAAGATTACTGATGAAGCGCTTCTCGCCATCGCACGAAAAGCGCTTGAGCGAAAATCTGGAGCCAGGGGCCTCCGTGCAATTCTAGAAGACCTAATGCTTGACATGATGTTTGAAATCCCATCTGAGCCGGATATCAAGGAGGTTGTCATTAGTGAAGACACCGTGGTGAAAGGAGAAAAGCCGCTCGTCGTCTACCACCAGCGAGAGAAATCGGCGTAGCAGCGAGAGGACCGCACGTTCTTGATTCCGATATCAGCATCAGCCCCTTGTGTTTCGGCAGCTGCCACTCACTGGCTCCTCTTATGAGGTGTTTATAGCTGTGTATGGGCATATCGGTGTTCAAGTATGTGGTCACCCGTAACGGTTTGAAGTACCGGTTGGAGTTCCGGGAAGACGCGAGAGACCGTGAGAGAAGCCTTGGCCGGAAGATTTTGCACTCATGATGAGCAGTGGGAGTTATTTACAGCCTGTGGATAACTTCCGACAAACCTGTGTTGCGCCCTTTTGAATCGAGGAATATGATCCGAAAATAGTAAGAAGGTGCTTCTTTTACAGGATAGCGCTCGTGAGGGGCGATTTTTCCGCTGGAAGGAGAGAAATTCTTGCGAAGCCAATAGTTTGGCGCGTCTCACTCGGTAAGAGTGCATCATATAGAGAGAGGTAGTTTCTCTATAATGTTGACGGAAGTCGGGCTAGAGCCGGATGACAGAGGCAGCAGGCCTCCGTTGATGATGTGAGGCTCTCGGTTGATGTTAAAGAAAAGCCTTTTGCGTTAGCTCAAGAGGCATATTTGGAAAGAATGAGCATGAAAGAGTCAAAGACCCATAACGTTCCATTACTGGCGCTGCGAGAGCTTGTGGTATTTCCACAACAGGTAGTCCCGCTCTTTGTCGGACGGGAGAAGAGTGTGCGGGCGATTGAGGAGTCTCAAAAGGAGAACAAGCTCATTATGCTGGCAGCGCAGAAGGATGCACGGACGAGTAACCCAACATCAAAGGATATCTACGAAGTCGGAACGCTTGGCGAAGTGGTGCAACTCATTCGTCTCGCTGATGGACCGATCAAAGTTCTTGTAGAAGGGAAGCAGCGTGCCCGTATCACGGACTTCACCCAAGAAGATGAGTTTATGATGGTTGAGGTGGAAGAGCTCGCTCCTGATGTGGCTGCATCAACCGAGC
>JBMTVV010000160.1:0-5041 GCA_049451755.1 Bdellovibrionota bacterium | reverse complement strand
ATGGGAATAATCTCGGGGACTTTAGTCAGGCGATGAAACTCTTCGAACAACTGCGGGAAGAGAGAAATCTGACCCTTGAACTGGAAAGAAACCGAAAACCACAGACGTTCTTCTATAAGATTCGCTGAGAATTTTCACCGTTGAGATTGTTCGCTGCTGAAACTTCATGATGGCGCAACTGGTGAGTGGGGAGATAGCAATCCCTTCTTGATACGAATCTTCAAGCGGTGAGAATACAGGTATGACGCAAAGAGAGTACACAGAATGAAAAGAGCACTTCCCCTAAGACCCCAGGTTCGTACGATCTCTAGTGTCACCACTGACGGTTTCTCAACGCATATACGATACAGCTCCTTGCGAATAGTGAGCTGGGGAATCTCCCTAGCGTTCTTAATCCTAGCACCCCTTTCCTCTGGCATACATCTCTCATCGATTGAAACGCTCTCTATTGCTCAGGCCCAAGAGGCTCCACAGAGCTCAGGCGCACAACCAGAAGGAACAATCATTAACGTAAAAAACGCCGACATCTCTGCGTTGATCCGGTTGTTCAGCGAAAAAACTCAACGGAACTTCATCCTCGATGAACGAGTCCAGGGGAAAGTATCGCTCTACTTACCTTCAGAAGTTTCGCCCGAAGAGTCTCTCAAGATTCTAGACTCGGTTCTTGCGCTGAAAGGATTCTCTTCCGTGCCCATTGGAGATAATCTTTGGAAGATCGTGCCCTCGAAAGAGGCCATTCAGTCAACCGTTCCGACCATTACTGACGATTCTGCAAGAAAGCAGGATCCAACAGCAGCTGTCGTCACCCGCCTTGTAAATCTGAAATACATAAACGCTGATGATGCGAAGCAGATTCTCTCCCCGCTCGTATCGGCGAATGGACTCATTAACGCTTACACAGGGACCAACTCCCTCATCATTATCGACTCGGATGATAATATTCAGCGGGTGATTGAACTCATTACGAGCCTTGATGTGGCCTCGCGAGGTAGAGATCTCAGTATCATTCCGATTGTACATGCAGATGCCATTGATATCGCAACAAAGCTCCAAGATATCCTCGGTGAGAGTGACGCTCCGGGGGTATCAGATGCAGCGGGAGATGGCGACGCCTCGTCACGAATCTCGGCCATACGAGCTCGCATCCGCGAAGCGACTCGTGGCAACAACGCTGCTTCAAATGGAACAGCATCGGCTACAGGTGCCTCTGCGACTGGCTCTGGTAGTTCAACTATCTCAGCTCGCACAATTGCGCCCAAGATCATCGCCGACGAGCGCACGAACTCTATTATCGTTGTTGCTGACGATGAGACAACCGCTCGTATTCGTGGCTTGGTTGATCAACTGGACAGTGAGACGAATATGAGTGGGTTCCGCTTCTACGTCTACCGATGCCAACATGCAAATTCAGAAGAGCTCGCAGAGGTTCTCGCGAATCTAACAGGTCAGGGCGGTGGCTCTGCACCAAGTCAGACTGGGAATTCCACAGGCGCTCTGTCGAATACGCAGAGTCGTCTTGCAGCCCAGTCGAGAACACCTGGCAGATCGCGGAATGAGAATGCTGGAGGATCTACTGGCTCAACCTCTGTGAACTTCGGAGACAACCTCTCGATTACATCAGACCCATCTACGAACTCTCTCATCATATATTCGGATAAAGACGGCTATGAGAAGATTGTCGATCTCCTCCAAAGCCTCGACGTGAAACCTCGACAAGTGCTCGTTGAAGCGCTCTTACTTGAAGTACAACTCGATGACAGTCAGACGGATGCACTCGAATGGCAAACGACCGGAGGAGGACAAGACGGAGGATTCCTCGCGCAAAGCTCGTTCTCCGGAAACCTCGCGAGTCTTATCACTGACCCAACTGCTCTTTCGAACTTCACGGTTGCTGCTGCAAGTGCTGGAACGATAACGGTGGGCGATCTGACCCTCCCCTCTCAGGCTGTGATCCTCAATGCTGCTGCGAACAACTCTATGGTGAACGTGCTGAGCTCGCCGAATATTCTCGCAACGGATAATCAACAGGCTGAAATTGTTGTGGGTCAGAATGTCCCCTTCATTGCCAGCACCTCAACCAGTGATCAAAACCTCAACAACACCTTTAATACCGTTGATCGGCAGGATGTCGGTATTACTCTTCGGATAACACCACAGATTTCCTCAAATGATACGGTACGACTCGATATCTTCACTGAGGTCTCTAGCGTTCAGGAGACATCTGCCCAATCAGCACTTGGTCCAACAACAACGGTGAGAACGAGCGAGACGACTGCTATCGCTAAATCGGGTCAGATGATCGTGATTGGTGGCCTCATGTCTGACCAAGTAGACGAAGCTGATACTGGCGTTCCCTACCTTATGGATGTGCCCGTGCTCGGATATCTGTTCAGAAGCTCCACGAAGCGCACTCGCAGGGTGAACCTCCTCATCTTCATCACAGCCAGAATTATTCGTGATCAGTTTGACCACCATGATATCACCAGCACACACCGCGATGAATTTCAGATGGGTATGGATGCCATTGATGCCTATCCTTCCCGCTCTCATGAACTGTATAGCCCAGAAATTGATCGAGTTATCCAAGCGGAAACTTTCACCGGGAATCCCCCAAGCCCTGTCTTAACCCAAAAGAGAAAATCAATGCAGGGAAACCGGAATACGCCTGAACATGCAAGACTCAGCTCGGAGACGGCACAGCAGTTAGGCAAGCCACAATCAGGGAGGCAACAACCTGAGTTCTTTGAGATGGAAGTTGACATTCCTCTACCGGGGGCAAACGCCTCACAGAATCCGAGATTAACACCGGCTCCCCAGAAGACTGCTGCACGAAAAGCCTCGACCCAGAGTAGCTTTATCCTCATGAGGGTGGAAGGAGAATCAAAGTCCGGCCTTATCCCCCCTTTTCGTACCGAGCCCCGTGTCGCTCTCGAAATCCCATCATCCGCAAGCCATCTGCTTCAAGACTTTACGCCGGGAAGTGTACTTCTCTATGGCTCTCAAGATGATGGATTTACCCTTCGAGTGGAGCAAAACTTCCAGACAAGAGAACAGGCACAAAAGCAACTAGCGGATCCATCTCGCACCCTCACGTGGTACGCACTCAGTCCATACGAAATTCTTAAGTTTGGGCAAGGTCCGTGGCGACGCGCTCAATAGCTGTGCCGCTCTTAAAAAGTCTGCCTCAGTTCGCAGGCTTACTTGGGGGGTTGAAAACAGGCCCACGAGATAGAAAAGTGGGGGCGGAACTTCAGAAATCACGCTATACTTGTAGCTGTTAAGGTTCCAAAGGATAGATCAATCAGCATGAGCGAAGAAACTGCGAATCCGTCAGTAATGAGTATGTCCGAGATGCACGAAGCCCATGAGCATGACGAAGAGGCCAGTAACGACGAAAGCAATAGAGAATCTCTCGAAAATCAGTCTGCCTCGGACCTCAAACTTCTTGCTTCTAAACTTGGTCTCCAGTGGCAAGAAAAAATAGATGACCCAGAGCCTCCTGAAACCCTACTCATAGGGGACTTCGATCGAATCGTCGGTTCATGGGCGAGGCAATTTCAACTTATTCCGATTTCATCAAAAAATGGACATATCGTCGTAGCGACAGCCGCACCTCAGAATTCAGAAGCCTTGCAGCACCTCAGTCTGTGCTACGGGAAGCCGATTGAAATCATCGTGACATCGTCTGATGAAATCACAAAAGCCATTAACGCAATGCGAACACGGCTCATGCGGGGCAAATCGAGTAGCCTTGAAAACGAAACCGAAAAAGAAGATTCGGTTTTTGATGCACTGTTAAAAATCGATGTTACTGAAACAGAAGATGATGACGCGCCGATTATGCGGTACGTCAATGCGATTATCTTTAAAGCAAGCACTGAACGAGCATCCGATGTACATATTGAGCCATACGAAGACGCTCTCAAAGTACGATTTAGGATAGATGGTGTCCTGTATGATATCGATTCACAGGATAACAGCCATCAAGCAGCTATCATCTCGCGCATAAAGGTCATGTCAGGCCTCAATATTGCCGAAAAACGGCTCCCGCAGGATGGTCGTATCGGGCTCAAAATCGCTGGGAAGGAGGTTGATATTAGGGTGTCAACTGTTCCAACTCAATTCGGAGAGCGTGTTGTCATGCGACTCCTCGATAAGTCAGGCACAGTGCTCGGCCTCTCCCAAATTGGTATCCGAGAAAATAATCTCACTGCAATTCAACGCCTCATCCGCAAACCGAATGGGATTTTCCTCGTTACCGGACCTACTGGGTCCGGTAAATCGACTACCCTCTATTCATGCCTGACGGAGATTAATACCCCCGAGCTCAATATCCTGACCGTTGAAGATCCGATAGAATATCAGCTCTCAGGTATCGGGCAGATGCAGGTGAACCCAAAGATTGATTTCACCTTTTCCTCTGGATTACGGGCGATTCTTCGTCAAGATCCAGACGTCGTGATGTTGGGAGAGATTCGGGATGCAGAGACAGCAGAGATTGCTATCCAAGCATCACTCACTGGACACCTCGTACTCTCAACCCTTCATACCAATGATGCGCCAGGGGCTGTCACCCGCCTCATTGATATGGGCATTGAACCGTTCCTTGTTTCCTCAAGCCTTTTAGCCGTCATGGGTCAACGTCTTGTCCGGCGACTCTGCCCATCTTGTAAAGAAGCCTATGAACTCTCAGACGAAGAACTGGTAGAACTCGGTTTACACCCGCGAGGTATTTGGTCACGGAGTGCGTTCCGGCCTGGCACATCCCAGTGTGAGCGATGTCAAAACACTCGCTATACAGGACGTACCGGTATTCATGAACTCCTTATCGTAGATGAGCCAATACGCTCTCTCATCCTGCAGCGGGTTGACTCGGTTACCATCCGATCGTCAGCCCTAGAGCGAGGATTTGAACCTCTGAGAATAGACGGAGCCATGAAAGTGCTAGAAGGAATCACATCAGCCGAAGAAGTTATTCGAGCCACTCATGAAGAGGTCAGCCAAGCAGATCTGAGCTAAGGGTATTATGCCAGTATACGAA
>JBMTVV010000159.1:0-5055 GCA_049451755.1 Bdellovibrionota bacterium | reverse complement strand
CGCTTTGAATAGGCTTTTCTGAAACCTCGGTACGGTCTCAGTGCGTCGATCTGCCAAGCTCAGTCATTTCTTCCGACGAGTGCCTTGTTTTCTCGCTGAAACCTCCTTTGCTTTGCAAAAGGTGCTTTATCTCGGAGACCAGCTTTACGCTACCACGACCATTTCATTGACCAGATTTCGAGGACCCCTCCAGTAAGCTCCTCCGTTATGATTTCTCTCCTCTGAGGGAAAAATACGCCTTTTAAAGGTATCCTTACCAGATTACCATTCACTTCAGTAAGACTCTCTGACGAGTGTTGGACTAGACGAGATTACCAGTATTATCGCAGCAGGAGCACACATGTCATCATCAGAAGATATCCAACACATTGAGAGTCTCGTGCTCCTCATTGGACTATCTGGAGCGGGAAAATCTACTGCGAACAAAGCCTTTTCAGATGAAGGATACTACTCCATTGATAATCTACCGATTGCGCTTCTTCCGAACTTCCTCGCACTGTCGAGGCGCACCCCTAGTCGATTCGAGAAAACGAGTGTACTTCTCGATATTGTGTCTCATGAGCAACGAGAAAACTTCCTCGAATTTATCGAGGACTTACCGAAGTCCTCTCCCTCCTGGCAGATTATATTTCTCGATACTGACTCACAAACCCTTCAAAAACGTTACAGTGAGACGCGACGACCACATCCCGCACTCTCTCCTAGTAAAGATCTCGTATCCCCCCATAGCTCTATTGAAGAAGCGATTGAGTGGGAACGTCAGCTCCTGCACCCTCTAAAAGAGCGTGCGAATGTAATTATTAACTCCTCTCAACTCACTCCCCACGACTTACGGCGACAGATTCGCTCAACAATAGCTTCCTTTCACAAGAAGCAGGGTCGAAAGCTCGAGGTACACTTTCAGTCCTTTGGCTTTAAATACGGTGCACCAACGAACTGCGATTTGATTATTGATGTCCGTTTTCTACCGAATCCTCATTTTCAAGACACACTTCGACCACTCACGGGCAACGATGCTCCTGTAAGAGAGTTCGTCCTTAACAGTCCGATAACACAAGAGTTCTTGGCTCGATATCTCGAGCTTCTTGAGTTTCTCCTTCCTCACTACAGCCACGAAGGCAAGGCTTATTTACATATTGGGATTGGGTGTACCGGTGGAAAACACCGCTCCGTTGCCATTGCACGAGAACTTGCTTCGCGGCTCTCGCGAGCCGAATGTGACATACGCAATAGCGATAGAGACTGTGAGAAAAGCTAAATTTACTCTGAAGACCACGGGTCATACGACTATTCAACTACCATATCTCACATCTTCGACTCCTCCAGCTACCTTGACCAATCGTACAAACTCTACGATGCTCTTGGGAGAGATATCTCTACCTCGGACTCGATACCTTCTTATCTCGTCCCTTATGAAGCTCTAGCGAGGAATATAGCTATGACACATCGAACACACCTATTTACTTCTGAATCTGTCTCCGAAGGTCATCCTGACAAAGTATGTGACCAAATCAGTGATGCAATACTTGATAGCCATCTTGCTGGAGATCCGCTTAGCCGTGTTGCTTGCGAGACACTCGTTAAAAATGGAGTTGTGGTACTCGCAGGAGAGATAACCTCACAACACTCTGTCGACTACGAAGATATCGTTCGTACAACCATAAAAAAGATCGGCTATACGGAACCTGAACTCGGCTTTGATAACTCATCGTGTGAAATTCTCACCTTCATCAATGCTCAGTCTCCTGATATCAGCCAAGGAGTAACAGAGGGTGAGGGGGCATTTAAGGAGCAAGGTGCAGGCGATCAGGGGCTCATGTTCGGCTTCGCCTGCAATGAAACACCCGAATATATGCCCTTACCAATTTCTCTCTCGCATAAACTCGTGCACGAACTCGCCCATCGAAGAAGGTCAGGTGCTACATTCTTAAAGCCCGATGCGAAGTCTCAAGTTACGGTTCGCTACGAGAATGGAGTTCCTGCACACATCGACTGCATCGTCATTTCTACTCAGCACGAAGAAGGATACAGCCAAGAAGCTCTCTCTCACTTTGTCATTGAAGATGTCATAAAGAATGTAGTTCCCTCCTCTCTGCTCTCTCCGTCAACATCTTTCCTCATAAATCCCACAGGAAAATTCGTCATTGGTGGACCTGTAGGGGATGCTGGACTTACTGGACGAAAAATTATTGTTGTTACGTATGGAGGGTATAGCAGACACGGTGGGGGCGCATTTTCAGGAAAGGATCCCTCAAAAGTAGACCGTTCAGCTGCTTATATGTGTCGTTATGTGGCAAAAAATATCGTCGGTGCAGGGCTTGCAGATAAGGCTGAGGTGCAACTTGCATACGCTATTGGAGTTGCTGAACCAGTCTCAGTTCTGGTTGATACCTTTGGTACTAGCAAAATCTTAGAAGAGAAAATAGAAGCCGCTGTGCGTGAGATCTTCTCACTCACTCCGCGGGGTATTATTGACTCACTTGCACTACTGAATCCGATCTATGCTGAAACTGCCGCCTACGGTCATTTCGGAAGGGATTCGACGGATCATGGACATTTCAGCTGGGAAAAACTCGACAGGGTAGAAGAACTCAGAGACGTACTCTGTTCATAGAAAACACGAGCGACACTCTATGAACAGAGATGTTGTCTAGCGTGAACAACCGACGGACGTCTATGGACGAGTCCGACCTAGCGTTGCTCCGATATACAGATCTGAATCCCGCCGTGAACGATCGGGTCTGATGAGTGCGCTCTCATCATGTACTTGCCGGCGCATCTCTATAAGCTCTAATCGTTCTTGCTGGAGCTCGTCTTTATTCCGTTCAATAATCCCATCAAGTCGACTCAGCTCTCGTTCATTTTCCGACGAAACCGCATAGTAAGCCACCACTGCACCCGCTGGAATCCCAACCGCAGTTCCAAGAAGGGCACTCGCTGCTATGTCACCAGCAGGAATCGCTGCTCCGATAAGTGCTCCGGAACCCGCGCCAGCGAGTCCTCCGTATACGCTCCCAGCTTTGGCCATATCTCGAGGAGAGGTCCGAGAGAGGCCGCAGCCTGTCGTAAATCCAAGGGCAAGGCCTAGGATACTGAATGTAAAAAGAAGGGATTTCATACGTCACTCCAATGCAGCTACATTTCACCAGTATTATGGAGACTCTCGTAATATTATGAGCATAAGTTCTTATTTTCTCTGTAATGAGAGTGACTCCTATGCAGTAGTGTCAGCTCTTCCTCTCACGAATAAGAATTTTTCTCAGACCATCACGTCACACCTCTATCATTTTCCTTCATAATACGTATAGCTGCTGAGGAGCGCCGCTCCTCTAATGGCTCAGGATATATTTAGGTTTAGAGATAGTGGGCAACGATCTTTTTCAGAATTCTCGATATCACGATATCAACGAGAATCCCGATGAAAAGGCGCCGGGTACTATGGGGTGCTTCGATCGGCATGCAATGGCGCAACGGAAAAGTCCATATGGCTTCGGAGCGTCCGTGAGTGCATGCTTTCAGGATGTCCAATTTGATCGGAACGAAGTCGTAATCAACTATGGAACAGAGTACCACGATACCGAATCACCTATCATGGACTCACTGCAAGACCCCTTCATAAACTCTTATACCAGCATATCTCCTTCACAAGATCAGTTATCTCACGTCCTGAAGAACTTTACCGGGCAAGAAACGATCGCTTCAGAAACTACTCTGGGTGAAGATACCACATGGGCGAAGCTTGCACAGAATGCAATACTCGGGAAACTTTCGCCCGAGCAAATCGCTCAGGTTCTTAGCGATCCCGACTTCAAGACTCGGGAAGCAAACCATATTAAATTTAAAACGGAATATAACCGACAAGGCCAATTAGCAGAAACACGAATGAAAGCCATTGGTGAGGCTTTGGCTTCAGATCCTCCGCAAATCGAGACGGTTTACAGAGTCCTCAACTCAATTCAGGACAGACAAGAAGGTGAGCTAATTCGAGACGCCTTTACAAAACTTCTCGTCGAAAAGGGAGAGAAGGAGCAGAGCTTCGATGAGTACATCAAAGATAAACTTGAAGCTCACTTCCGAAAGAAAGAAAATATTGAGAAACACTCTGAACTTCCTGAACGTACAAAAGATCATATCGATAAAACAGTAGCGATGCTTAATGGATTTAATCATGTGGAAGCAACAAAACAGTTAACGGAAGCACTCTCACAGCTCCCAAGTAACTATCGGGAGTCTGGGGTCGGTGACTACGCTGGCGGGGCTGGAGGCGGCCTAGCCATCGGAGCTCTTTACCAGCTTCATCAAAGGGGCTTTTCATTTGCGGGTGTAGCCCAAGGCCTAGGCATGGCAGCTCTCGGCGGGACTGTAATCACAGGAGTTATGAGAGACTGGCAAGCAGCTGGAGATGATACGTGGTATAGAGAGGTTCAACGACTCACCGCAGGACTTTCAGAAGAACAGAAGAATCAAATAAGAGAGCAGTATAAAGGTATTGATTTGATTTCAGAAGAGCGGCAGACAGAAATAGAACAATCGCTCGATGCTATGAAGACTCAGACCACCGTAGACAAGGAGTCTATTCATAAAATAGCACAAGAGACATTCGATAAGCTGCAACATAAGCAAGAGGGCGATACCTTAACTCCGGAACAAAAACAGGCCATGATCGCAGAGCTCGCTCTGAAGCTACAAAGCGACACTAAAGTAAAAGATACAGATAATCTCGGCGCAAAAGATGTAT
This sequence comes from Bdellovibrionota bacterium, assembly GCA_049451755.1. Taxonomy (GTDB): domain Bacteria; phylum Bdellovibrionota_C; class UBA2361; order UBA2361; family RFPC01; genus RFPC01. Next base: position 317 of record JBMTVV010000159.1, on the reverse strand, counting down.
TTGATCTAAAAATGAATGAACTGCTAGATGAGCAGCATAAACGTGAACAAGCGGAATGGGCAGAAAGGCTCGATGGGGTAGCAGAGGAAGAAAGAGAAGATTGGACGAAAAAGAATCCAGAACCGACTCTAGTTGACTTCTATTCACTCGCAGCTCAAGAAATAGGGTCAGAAATGACTGCATCTGACGTGAGGGATATGTTTACCGAAACATTTAATCCTGAGGCTATTGCAACACGGCTCATATCAGAAACTGAATAACGAGCTCGTGCCCTAGCTCAGATAGAAACGGCTATTGGAGAAATTAACCCAGATAAA
>JBMTVV010000158.1:0-5069 GCA_049451755.1 Bdellovibrionota bacterium | reverse complement strand
TCTGATATCGACGCGTTGAGGAACGCTTCGCGAACTTGAGAGCGTTTGTTAACGCTTCGCGAACTTGAGAGCGTTTGTTAACGCTTCGCGAACTTGAGAGCGTTCGTTAACGCTTCGAGAACTGCGGTCTCTTTCTCGCCTTGTGTCGACCATACTTCTTCCTTTCGACAGCACGCGAATCACGTGTAAGGAATCCTTTCTCTTTCAATGGTGTATGAAACTCCTCTGGATTTGACTGATCAAGTGCTCGAGAAAGGGCATGCCTTACCGCACCCGCTTGTCCAGAACTACCACCACCTTGAACGGTAACGAGCACATCAAACTGCTCACGATTTTCAAACAGCTCGAAGGGCTGGTTTACAACCATCTGCAGCGTTTTACGAGCAAAGTACTGATCCATCGGCTTCGAGTTTACCGTAATCTGACCATTCCCTTCACGGAGGTAAACCCGTGCAACGGCGTTCTTACGTCGGCCAATCGCGTGAATTCCTCTTTTTGATTTCGTAGCAACCATGTCTCGTTCGTCCTTATCTCTTTTTTCTCTCAAGCGCCTTACGCTAAAAATCTTTCAAGTCAAATCTCTTAGTGTAGAACAACCTGCTGAGGCTGCTGTGCAGAGTGTGGATGCTCCGCGCCGTCATACACCTTAAGCTTCTTAATAATCTGGTGTCCGAGAGCCCCTCTCTTCACCATTCGCTTTACCGCCAGTCGAATCATCCGTTCCGGATGCTTTTCGAGCATCTCCGCCGCTGATACCGACTTGATTCCACCGATATACCCAGAGTGCGAGTGATACTGCTTGTCCTTCAGCTTATTTCCCTTCAACACAATTTTTGAAGCGTTGATAACAACAACAAAATCTCCACAGTCAACGTGTGGTGTGAAGGTTGGCTTATGCTTCCCACGAAGAAGATGTGCTACCTGTGTAGCAAGACGACCTAGGGGAACGCCTGTCGCATCTACCACATGCCACTTTCTATCTTTTACTGCTGCTTCTTTCGAAAGCTGAAACGTTGAATCCATTTTCTCTCTCTGCTTACTCCTCTACACCTACTGCCAGCTTGAGGAACTATTGTCGTAACAACGAGGAACTCGCAGACCACGATCTCTGAGATCACTGTCCCTGAGATCACTGTCTCTCCCTTCCTCGTCCTTTTTCTCGTGCTTCACTTCTCGAACACGACACATTGAGCTCCGACCATGTCAGTGTCTTCTTCGACTTTTTGAAGTCGGTATTACAACTCAAGGCACAAAAGATTACCATTTTTTCGCTACTTATCAACTCTCCGACAAGAATTGATAGGAAAAGTCGGGAGATTCGCAAAGAACTAGTTGATTGGAGTATAAATTCGCGAAACAAAGCGAGCTTCCATCTCGCCTCAAATGTCCCAAACCTCTGTTTTTACTAGATTAAAGTCCTAGTGGCTCTCGCTCTTAACGCAAGACGCCTAAATCCGCTCAAAGTGTGTCAGTGTCCCACTTGGGTCAAGAACTGCTTTCCCATCATCCCTAAGGGCATTCACTACCCTCCCCGCTATCTCGTCTGGGGAGGTCTCAGGCTGCAGGCTCAGTAGCATGCGCCTATCGAGGGACATCTCTAAAACTGGGTCGTATGGTGAGAGGAGAGAAAATTGAGAGGGAGCCGAGAGCTCTTGAGAACGAAAAATGATTTTTACTGCCATAACCACCAACTGCGAACTACAAAACTACCAGAACAACAAGACACATCGGTAAGAGGAGCTCTTAGCCTCCTCCAGGGAGAGTCGACATATCTTTATCTTGGCTAAAGTTATTTCTTCGCCTTACAAGAAAGTGAACGGAGTAACGGTTATTTTGGGGCGAGGCTGGGCTACATACGAATTCTCTCTAGGTTGAGTGGAGAAAGCTAAGCTCTTACCTTGCTCCATGGCCACTGAGCACTGCAGGAATAGTCTTCAGTAACAAAGCAAAGTCTAGTGAGAGTGACCAGTTGTCGATATATGCGAGATCCATCTTCACCCAATCATCAAAATCAGTAATCGTATTGCGACCACTTACTTGCCACGTACAGGTGAGTCCCGGTCGCATTGAGAGTCTTCTTCGATCTCTGCGCTCATACATATTCACCTCTCCCGGCACTGGCGGGCGAGGTCCAACGAGGCTCATATCTCCCTTCAACACGTTGAGAAGTTGTGGCAGTTCATCAAGGCTATATCGCCGGAGGAAACTCCCAACTCCCGTAACACGTGGATCGTGTGAGATTTTAAAAACTGGCCCATCCATCTCGTTTCGCCCCTCTAGGGCATCACGTTGGTGCTCAGCACCATCTACCATTGAGCGGAACTTATAGAGGTTAAAGAACCGTCCACTCCGCCCAACTCGACGCTGTACAAAAAATATCGGTCCAGGAGAGGAAAACCGCACTACGAGGGCAATCCCTAGTAAGAGAGGAGCAAGCACAATCATCAGGACAAGCGAGACTACTACATCAATGAGACGCTTCACGGAAAGCTCCCAGCGGTCGCCAGGAGGAGTCTCGAAGTGAATGAGCGGCATACTTCCAAAGTAGCTGAGGCGAGAGCGTGCAAGCCCAACGCTAAATAAGTCTGCTGCGAGCGTAGTTCGTATCCCCTGCTCCGAACAAACATCGATCAACTCACGAACTTCTGACATTACCTGCAACATATCTGTGAAGATAACTTCATCGATCGCATAATCTTTCAGCGCCTGCTTGACAGATTTGTTGCCACAAAGAATTCTTCCAATACGCTGACAGTAACCACTGACGCGAAGAGCCTCACGAAAGAACTCTCCACGAGCAGTACTCCGCGCAACATCATTCTCAAGGTCAGCAAATCCGCGGATTCGGATACCAAGCTCAGGGCGTTTTGCGATCTCATTCGCAAGTTGTATGGCTTGCTCGCCAACCCCTGCAATGATAACACTTCGAAAGTTCATTCCCCGCTTCCGCCAAAATCGAAGAATCTCAAGGACAACTGCCCGTTCTGCAGCAAGGCTCAGACCTACCAGAGTGCAAAAGAGCAATATAAAACTTCTACTGAGATCGAGCTTGAGAAGGAACAACGTTGCTGCCAGACCAAAGAATACGACTACTGAGCTGAGAAGTGATATGCCGAATAGTTCAAGCGATGTACGGAAACGCATACTCGTATAGGCACCAAGCATCTGTAGCAAGAGTCCGTAGAGGATGAGGGCAATAACAAGAATAAATGCATAGTCTTTCATGGGCGCGAGATGGAAACCCTCGAACGGGAGACCGAACCCGAACACATCATTCCAGAAGAGCAGTGATTCGCGTCCGTGATACGCGATAAAGAAAGACGCTATAATGATGAGGAAATCACCGACTCGTTCAATCCGAGAAATGGTGCGCCAATTCTCTTTTAACATGAAGTACCCTCGGCTTAGACCTGACTACCCAAAATGATAAGTGGTTTTCCGCAAATATTCAAATACGGTGCAGGTGTGCTGCGGAATGTTAAGCGAGGAGGCATATCAATCGCGAAAAACTCGGCGAGGTGTCTTTTGGAGCCCCTGCCCTGCCTGGGCTTAATCGGAATGGGACTCTCGACGAAAATCCGGCATGGAGCTCTGTTCTAATAAAGTATTTTCTCGGTGTCGCGCCTCTAACAGGGTATCTTGTAACTGTCGGGCAAGAAATGAGTGTGGATTACCGAGAACGACCTGCCATTCACCTTGCGTGCTGTTATCACGAGCATATAATTCATGATAGCAGACCGCTGCTAAAGACATCCCTGGACCAGCAACGGAAGATACAGCCCGGAACTCTCTCAATTCAAGATCCATTCCCCCTGCCTGCTCAAATGTGTAACGTCGGTGGGTCGCTCCGTTTAAAACAAAACCTACTGGGACACTTGCTGCTGGTACCATGTCGCATTGCCACTGTAGTGGAGCAGTTTTGATTCGCTCTTCCACGAGTTCAACAAGAGCACGGTTCTCTGGATTCAGAGCTTCCCGCTCACCCCTCTCAGGCTCGATAAAATCCCTGAGGAGATTCTTGGCTGCATCCTTGATATTGTCGAACAATCCCACTGTCTTTACTCCTTTCGCTCACCGGGTAACCGGGTAGTAGCCCATGGATTCTACTGAGACGTCGATTTTAAGCAAAAGTAAAGGGCGACTTTATTGAGCCTCTTGATAAGACTCGCAATCGCCCCTCTAAGTACCTATAAATACCGACTTTAAATTCCGCAGCACCTGCTCGAAGATCGTCATCTTATGTAGTATCGGTGAAGAGACCAGTCGTAAGGGCCGAAAGACGACCTCAACTCTCCACCTTATTTTTAAAAAGGTTATGGATGGTTCAGCAATCCTCAGATAACAGCCCTATTAGTCTCTACTTTCTTGATGAAGAAATCTCAGCAGCTTTTGGAGAGCTACTTCAATCAATTGGTTTTCAAACGGAAACACTTCAATCACTCCAAGAGCTTGCCTCAGCGCAGAAAATTGTGACGGAACCACTATTCTTTGACTCTCTTTCATCACGCCAACAAGAGACCTGCCTCTTAGTGGGTAATTCCGCCACTACAGAGAAGTTTCCATGTCCTGTCATTCGACAGCCACTCACCCCTGAAAAAGTCCGGAGAGCGCTTCAAGAGTTTCTCGGAGTTCAGGTAGCACAATAGCCCTGAGAATTACTGAAAGCTCAGAGATACTCACTTGCTCACTGCGTAGGCGCTTCGTACCCTCTCGATGTAGGTTATAGCTTTGTACCTTATAAGAGACGTTCGGTATGCGAGTTCTGTTACAGAGAGTGCTTCAGGCACAGGTAGATATTGTCCCCCCTGAAAAGACTCGTGCTCTGACATCTGCATCGGAGCGATATACGAGTGGCTCTATAGGGAAAGGCTTACTCCTCTTTGTTGGCTTCTCAAAGGAAGACTCTGCGGAGAAACTCCTACCTATGCGAGACAAACTACTCGGACTAAGAATTTTCCCAAATGAAGAGGGGAAATTTGATCGCTCCGTATCAGACATTGAGGGGGGTGAAATCTTAATAGTCTCACAATTCACCCTGTATGGAGATTGTCGAAAAGGACGGAGACCTG
>JBMTVV010000157.1:0-5121 GCA_049451755.1 Bdellovibrionota bacterium | reverse complement strand
CTGACAGATTGCACATGGCCCGGAACAATTGATTGCTTCCCTGTGAGCTCTGGTACGAGCTCGGGAACAACAAAGTACATTCCGTATACGAAAGAAATGAATGCCTCTAATGCGAAGGCAGGTTTAGATGTGCTCGTACATCACGTCACAAATCGTCCGAAAACCAAGCTGCTCGGTGGGCTTAACTTCATGCTTGGTGGCAGTACTGTCCTAAAAGAAGAAGCACCCGGGATTTATAGTGGGGACCTGAGTGGCATCTCAGTCAAGAACCTCCCGTGGTGGATTCGCCCGCGCTATTTTCCGAATGAAGAGTTAGCACTCCTGAGCAACTGGGAAGAAAAGATTCAACGGCTTGCTGAAGAGAGCCTCACCAAAGATATCCGTACCATTAGTGGTGTCCCCTCATGGATGCTCATTTTCATCGACAAACTCGCTGAACTCAGACCGGGACTACCAAGAAAGCTTTCATCATACTTTCCAAATCTCGAACTCGTGATACATGGCGGAGTCAACTTCACTCCATACTATGAGCAATTCCAAGAGCTCCTCGAAGGCAGTCACGCTGAACTCCGAGAGGTATATCCTGCGAGCGAGGGATTCATTGCCATTGGGGATCGTGGCTACGGTGAGGGACTTCGACTACTCCTTGATACCGACATCTTCTTTGAGTTCATTCCCGTCGATGAGCTTGACTCTCCATCTCCGACCCGTCACTGGGTAGGAAATATCGAAGAAGGTGTGAACTATGCCATTGCACTTACTACGTGCGCCGGCCTCTGGTCGTACCTCATTGGTGATACCGTGCGCTTTGTTGATACAAAAACGCCTCGACTCCTCATCACCGGAAGAACATCCTACTCACTGTCTGCATTCGGAGAACATCTCATCGCCGAAGAGGTAGAAGACGCAGTACATACAGCCCTCTCTGCCGTAGGTCTTCGAGTCAATGATTACTGCGTAGGCGCTATCTTCCCGCAACAAACCGGAGACCTTGGAGGGCACCTCTACATCATGGAGCTGACCGATGAAGCGCATGGAGGTGACGCTGCTCTGCAGGTGAGTAAAATAATTGACGAGCGTCTCTGCGAACGGAATGAAGACTATGAAGCGCATCGCGCTGAAGGATTTGGACTGAAAGCCCCCGTTGTTGAGTTTGTTCCGCATGGATTTTTTGCGGCATGGATGAAGTCTCGCGGGAAACTCGGTGGACAGAACAAGGTCCCTCGACTCGTGAGTAAACCAGAGCTTTTTGAAGACCTGAGAGAGTTTCTCGCTTCAGAATATGGCTCTGAAAAGGGCAGTTCTTAGCGAGAAAATAGCGCTATAACCCGCTGTAAACACAGATTCTTATAGAGCGATCATCTCTTTTGCTCCTCCTATGGTTTCAGATAGAACATTGCGTTACACTTTTGTGACCTCAGGAGTGCTTTCAGATTACCACCAACGTGCTCTCAATAGCCTCTCCTGAGTAATATCGAGAAAAAGATAAGGCGAGGTGCGCTGCCGCTTCTCGCAGAACAATCTACAAAGGAAATTCATGTTTCAAGGCGACATTGTTGGGGATGACACAAAGGGAATAAACTACGCTATCCGCCACTATATGTTCTGGGGTGTGCACCTCATGTGTATCTTCGCGCTCTTTACTGAGGTGAGCTGGGTTGCTCTCGCCGTATGCGCGTTCCTCTACTTCATCCGTATGTTCGCTATCACAGGGGGATACCACCGGTACTTTTCACACCGAACCTTTAAGACATCGCGGTGGTTTCAGTTCTTTCTCGGATTTCTTGGGGCAACTGCTGGACAGAAGGGACCCATTTGGTGGTCCTCACACCACCGACACCACCACCAACACTCAGATCAACCAGACGATGTCCACTCACCCGTTGTTTCAGGAATCTACTATGCTCATATCGGATGGGTATTGAGTCGTCAGTTCATTCACACACGACATGAGCTCGTAAAGGATCTCACGAAATTCCCAGAACTCCGACTCCTTGATGCATATAACTGGGTTCCTCCGACGCTCCTCGGATTTTTCTGCTTTTACTTCGGTGTAACCCTGAACTACTTTTTCCCAGAGCTCGGGACATCTGGATTTCAGATGCTCACGTGGGGGTTTTTCATTAGCACCGTTCTTCTTTATCACGGCACCTTCTGTATCAACTCGTTTACGCACCTTCTCGGGTCACGTAGATTTCAAACAACTGACGACAGTAGGAACAACCTACTCCTATCGCTCATAACCCTTGGTGAGGGGTGGCACAACAACCATCACCGCTATCCAGGCTCTGAAAAACAGGGCTTCTACTGGTGGGAGATTGATATTAGCCACTATATCCTTAAGGCACTCTCGTGGGTTGGAATCGTGTGGGATCTCCGGGTACCACCACAACGTATCTACGATGAGGCGAAAAACACTTCAAAAGAAGAGGCGAAGAAAGTGCGTCCAGTGGAGGCAAAAGCGGAAGTCGGGAACGAAACGAGCGCTGCCGCTTAGTACTAGTACTGCTGTTGAGCATAGCTCACCAGCTCTGCCACCCACATAACGGAGGATAAGAGTAGGGCATAACTACTTCTTATCCTCCTCGCATCTTATAACCAGTCCAAGACGCCCCGTCAGTTCCTCTCGAAAGAATATTTGACCTCGTCTCCAATCCTGTGAAACCCTGCTCGTTATGAAACCCTGCTCGTATTGAACTCTACTTGTTAACGGTACCGTGACACAGGAATCTCTTACCTTCATCGCTGACTCCGAAAAGCCCCTCGCAGAGATGCTCCGTCCGATCTCTCTTCACGAGATGCTACCTCCGTGTGGAATCTCCTCCATCATGTGGAAGAACTTGTGCGCATCGGAGACAAAAATCCCAAGCATGATCCTCTGGGGTCCACCAGGCTCCGGGAAAACTACCCTTGCAAGAGCAATCGGAAAAACACACCCTGTGATATTTCACGAGCTCTCAGCGGTAAATGCTGGCGTTCGTGAGGTACGAGAGCTTGTACAAAAGACCCAGGGAAGTGCACGCTCCCTTCTTCTCTTTCTAGACGAAGTTCATCGGTTCAATAAAACACAGCAAGATATTCTCCTTCCGCTCATTGAAGCGGGCCGAATTATTTTCATTGGTGCAACAACCGAGAATCCCTCGTTCGCTCTTACCTCAGCACTCCTCTCACGGTGTGAGCTCATCCGTCTCACCGGTTTTGATGAGACGACGCTCTCAGCAATCCTTGAGACGAGCCTTCGTTCTTTGCAAGAAACGATGCCAAAGGATGAGCAAGAAGCTCTCATTCAAAGAGCCCAAGGAGATGCTCGCTCCCTACTGAGGACCCTCGAACACTACCTCTCACTACGAGAAGAGGGGCTTACGACACACTCATTTCTTACTCAGCAGGGGTATCTCCACTACGATCGGGCTGGCGATCAACACTTTGACTCGATTTCAGCATTCATTAAAAGCATGCGATCAGGAGACACGAATAGTGCCCTCTACTATGGACTTCGCATGATTGAGGCAGGGGAAGATCCTCTATACGTACTCCGTCGAATGGTGATCTTTGCTAGCGAAGATGTCGGTAATGCGCAACCACAGGCCCTTATGATCGCAAACCAAGCACTCGAAGCCTATAAGTTCCTCGGGCTACCAGAGGGGAAAATCGCCATTAGCCAGGCCATCTGTTTTCTCTCCACTGCCCCAAAGTCTCGAGCAAGTTATGATGCTCTCAGAAAAACAGAGCAGTTCCTGAAATCTCACCCGAATATTCCCATCCCGAACAAGCTTAAAAATAGCTCTTCTGGTGATCTACTGCCGGATACGACAGAAACAGAACGTTCGACCGCTCAACTGAAGAACCAACAGTTCTACATCCCCACAAATGCTGGGTATGAATCAAAGTTGCTGAAATAAGAGGCTGGTCCTTCCACCCATTGTAGACGGGACGAAACAAGGATACCCTCAGAGGTAGGTAGTCAGTGAAATAATCATTATGAAAAAGTATTTTTTTCACATAGAAGCCATACACATAAGGCTCCTATCATCTCTGATGGCGGTTTGCCTGATTCCCTTGCCCTTCATCACTCCCTTTCTTGGGGTGATTGCCGCAGCGGATTCTCCCATATCACTCTCGGGTGAGATTGCCGCCGACCTCGAAGAAGAGACCCCCGATAACTATGAAGCTACGAAGAGTTCAATCATCGAGAAACTGAGTCTGCTCGAACAAGTGATGGGTACCCCTTTTGACCCCCTTAAGGCTCCGCCACGCTTCTCGAGCGAAGAGCTCCTTATGCTTGCTTCGCTACACCTCCACTGCACACTACAAGATGGCGTCTGTACCCTCATCCCCTTTACCCTTTTTGAGGCTGATTTGATTCAATCAGCGCGAGACGGTAAAGCCTCATGTCCGAACCTCTTGATCTTCTGGAAGCAGTGGCTTGCCGCAGATATGGAGAAGCGAGTTGATATGAACCTCGGTGTTGTCCACTATGAGAAGCGTTCAGAATATAAGACAGTAATGCGGCCCAAATTACTTCGGTGCAGTAAAACGATTGCCTCTATGTTAGATGGACAGGAAGACATAAAGAGTTACTTGGAAAAGCGATACGAAAAAAAGAACGAGCTCCCTCAAAAATTACAGCTCTACATTACCGAGCTACACAAAACGCTTCCCAATATCTATCAAGCAACCGGGGTCCGCTGATCCTCGGAATCCATAGCAAAAACTCCAATGTAGCCCACTACTCTTTTCCGAATATCAGAGCATGACTCCCTCATCAGCTGAAGATGTGCCTCATCAATTCAAGTAGTTACCTTTTTATCTCCCCACTGCAACTTTTCCTCTCTGCCATGTATCTAAAGGAGGTGAATACCATCAGACTTTTTTAGGGACTTCTATGAGCAGCACAGAGCTTCCAGAACACCTCCGTCATCAGATCCGAACCGCCCTTACTCACTATGCGAAATTCTATGCCCATCTTGTATCAGACAACGCTGCTGAGGCAGAGCATGAGCTGACCCTTATCGGGGAGATTGATAAACGGGTTCGCACTCGAGAGGACGGGCTTCAGTTTCAGGCATACCATCAAAAGCGGACTCAACTCATGCGCATCTTCCGGGCTCAGCTTCTCAA
>JBMTVV010000156.1:0-5127 GCA_049451755.1 Bdellovibrionota bacterium | reverse complement strand
CAGAGGAGGGAAGAGCTTGTCGAGAGAATAGCTGCGATACACCCTGTTACAGCGGGGAGTCTCAGTATTCGACAGCTATAGAAGGTGCTTCCTGGTAGTACGACAAAGAGTAGGAGAATAATGAGAGTATTATAGCTACTGGTGAGGTCTAGGACGTAAATAAGTGGACTAAAGAGAAGAAAAACATTCAGTGCGCCGGTTGCAAAGAAGTCTCGAGCATCAATGCCACCATTCCATAATGGATTATAGAAAGGAATATGTGGAAAGTTTTCCTTGAGCAGTAACAGACGGTAGAGAAAGGTCGGATTATCATCAGAGAAGAGGAGTCGACCGTGAGCGGAGTCGAGAAACCAGAGCGTGAGCGCAAAAACAGTAAAAGGGAGGGAAAGCCAGAGGAGGATAGAGCGGTGCTTCCAGAGAGAGAACATGAGGAGTGTAAAGAGAAGGATCTCCCCTCTTATCGACGGACCCTGGAGAAGTGAGTATGGCTTTGTCAGCCATCCTGAGAAGAAGAGCAGGACGAGAATACCTCCAAAAGTGAGCTCAAGGCGTCTGCGGGACGGTCGTACCGCGGTGACGAGGAGAAGGCTGAGGAGTCCGAGACCGATAAGGCCAGAGGTGCGTGGAACGGCGAGGAGCTGAATGCGCCACTCCCAGAAAGAGAGGTCTCCTCCAAGAAAGAGAAGTAGCAAGAGTCCAAGCGATCCACTCAGAAGGACATCAATAGGGGATAGCCCCTCCCAAAAGAGCTTGAGAGGAGATTGTGAATCTGTGCCCTTGGTCATGAGCCCTCAATGATGTAGCTCTCGAAGTCACGTAGCTCATCAGTCTTTCCGATACTGATCAGTACGGAGCCTTGTTCAATACGCTCGGCCTCTGCGGGATTAAATACCGTTTGACCGTCTTCTCGCACGAGGGCGGCGATAATAATACCATGGCGCCTTTTGAGACTTGCTTCACCTATTGTTTTTCCAATGAGTTCCGATGAGTCCGGAATACGGAGTTCTTCGATAACGAGGTCCGATTCAGAGCCGGATGCCGTCAGATCAAGGAAATTCAACACATGAGGGCGTAAGAGACTATCAGCCAGCCTTTGTCCTCCAATCGCGTATGGTGAAATAACACGACTTGCTCCTGCTTGTCGGAGACGTTTCTCACCGGCAGGAAATTCAGCTCGTGTAATAGCCGAGAGATTCTCATTGAGTTCTTTTGCTGCAAGAATCGCGTACAGGTTATCCGCATCAGTAGGAAGAAGGCTTACGAGTTGTCTAGCATGTTCAACGCCAGCCTGCTTGAGGACATCGTCATTGGTTGCATCGGCAAGGAGTGTATATGCACCGAGTTGTTTTGCTTCAGCAATCCGAACTTCACTGAGGTCGATAATGACTACATCTTGACGGTGATTGAGTAGCTCTCGAACGGCGACCTGTGCAAGTCGGCCAAACCCACAGAATATCGAGTGACCCCGTAGGGAGTGCATTTTTTCGAGCATTCGAGTGTGCCTCCTCGCGCTATTGAGTTGCCGTTCAAACAGCTCGTTTACCATTTTTGAGAGTACGTATCCGACAATCCCAACCCCCCCAATGATAAGCACCATGGTGAACATTCGTCCAGAGGGGCTCATGGGATGAACCTCTGTATATCCTACGGTAGAGAGGGTTATGATAGTCATATATGCGCTATCAAAGAGAGGCCATCCCTCAATGAGAGTATATCCAATACTGCCAGCGAGAATGACCAAGAGCACGGCAGCGAAGAGATACCAAATGTCAGATGTATGAGATTTTTTTTCGGACATTGAAATTACCGTTTACAATAGAAGGACCTGCGAGAGCCATTCTTAGCCGACAGTATAGCGAGAAAGTGAGTTGGATTCGAGTGCCCAAAAGGAGGGAATTCTTGCTGTACCTGTCGTAATCGAGAGAAGGAGATAATAGAGATGAAAAGGAGCTATCTATCAGCCTTTGCTCTTTGGGCGCTTGATTAGTAGGGTTTCTCGTCCGGTAATTCTACGGTAGTAAAGAGTCGTTGTTCTTGAGTGGTATGAGTTGAGATAGGGACAGCGTGAGGGAAGTATATGTTATCACCTGAGGTTCTTGAAAAGTACAAGTTGTATGAAGCGTCGGTACAAGATGCAGCGCAACAGGTTGAACTGCTCGAACAAGTCTATCGAGAAGCCTTTGATGCCGAAGCAAAGATTTTAAAAGAGGACTTTTCCGGTACGTGTTTGATTTCATGCGAATGGGTTGCAAGGGGTGATGATCGGAAAACGTATGCGCTTGATATTGATGAAGAGGTAATTGCTGCAGCTCATGAGCTACATTTGAATAGCCTAGACGATAATATTCGCAAGCGGATTCATGTAAAAAAGCAGAACGTCATGCAACCATTGAGATCTTCGGTTGATATCGCCGGCGCTTTCAATTTTTCATATTTTATATTTCATCGACGGCAAGAACTCCTTCGATACTTCCAAGCAGCCTATGACTCCCTCAAATCCCAGGGGGTATTTGTGCTGGAAACTGCTGGGGGAGCAGGTTTTGTTGAAGCGCCTTTTAAAGAGCACCGTAAAATCAAGCATACCCTTGGAAAGAAGCGGGGAAAGGATTGGTTTCGTTATACCTGGCATCAAAAGACCTTTGATCCGCAGTCAAATGAGGGTTCGTATGCCATACATTTCCGAAAGGCCACCGGTGAACGGATACAAGATGCTTTTACCTATGACTGGCGCATCTGGAGTATCCCAGAGGTGCGAGATGCGCTCATGGAGGTTGGATTCCAAGGTGTCCGAGTCTACTGGGAGGAGGACGACGAATCTGATACCGATCTTTCCTACTCACGTCGTGACGTTGGGGACGCTGACTACGATACGTATATCGTGTATGTTGTCGGCGTAAAGGAGTAGCAACGCTATTATTCTATGAAGAGTACTTGGAAAGCTCTAGCCCGCACTCCCTATAGAATCCGTCAAATTCGAATACGGCATCAGTGAAAAACTCAGCAGCTTTATCGTTTTTCTGTTCGTTCAGTGCACTGAGTCCACTTTGAAGACGTGAGTTAATTACCTCCAAGTTGTTCGGAGTAAAGCTCAAATAGTGAGATGACTCGCCTCCTTTTCTTCTCTCGTATTCCTGAAGGCTTGAGACCATATTCGCTACGGCTGACAGAACCTCTCCTTCATGCATTGCGATAATACCTTTTAATGCGAGTGAACGAGGGCTATCCTCTAGCTGATCGCTCTGTAGAAGACACTCGCGAGCAGTTGGAAGTTCCCCAAGAGCGATGAACTTTGCCGCAAGTGAGTGATAGCACGCCGCCGCACTCTCTTCCGGATATTCTTCCCAACTATGTTGCGGAAAGAGATCTTCAATATTGATAACCGCGAGCGCATAGCGAAGAAGATCTGCGCATTGCGATCCTGAAAGTAGTGCTTCAGAGTTCTGCACGTGACTGGTAAGCGCAACATTTTCAAGGTTCCAATCAACCTGCGAATGTTCACTCATAGCACGAAATGCCATTTTCAAGAGAGCTGCGGTAACACTGTGAGCTTCTGTTACTTGTTGTATGAACTCATCGCGAACAATGGTAACGTCCAACGTCCAGAGCTGATTTTCAGAGATCGCGTGAACAAGAGTATCTGCAGTAAGTTCCGGTGTGGTCCAAATTTCTGACCCGTTGCTGAGTGAAAAGGTTGCATAGTCTCCCTTGTAACCTTGTGCTGTGCTTACAATCTGTAGGACAGCACTTTGGTTGGAGACAGAATCAAGCTTTACAAAGAGTGTCGTTGTATCAGTGAGCGATTCGCGTTGCTGAAGCTTTGCAATTTCCTCAAGAGTCGACTCTTCTGATAGTACGAGTGGAAGAATATTTGTTTCTTGAGCAAGAATCTTTGCGAGCGTTTTCCCCTCTTGGAGTAGATGCGCTTGAGATGACCACAAAATTATCCGTAACATAATAACCTCACCAGAACCGTTTTCCTTGACCCGAAGGTCGGTTCAACTGTTGAAGGGCAATCCAGGCATTCCCCCTCTAGCCTGTTATGATGCACTGTTACATTGAAAGGTTACGAAAAAACATCCTGTCCAAGTGCCTGAAAATACTGGCTATATCATCATCTCTGACCCTCTAGAGTCATTTTTTTCTGGTAAATGGATCCTCTCCGGCGATACTAGTCGGGTATCTGTGGAGATAGTGAGGTGTGTTATGTCTATCACAGAATTAGAGCGTCTTATGGTTTTGCGTGACCTGGTGCGGTTATCAGGGAAAGCTCTGAACGCTTCTTATTCACAACAAATAAAGCCATGGCGAGCTGGGTCGAGTGCGCAAATATGGAATCCTGCTTCAATCCAAACACGTAAAGAAAAACGATTATACCCACAGGGATCACTTATAGAGATCTTTATGCTCTTCCAGCAGCCCTGTTCTCAACTACTCCCTCTACTCCCATCCTCAGGTCTATCGATTGTTGCTCCTGAAATGGCGGTGTGTGATGCACTGTGTCTTTTAGAGCATGAAGGTCACCAGTATGCATTGGTTCAAGATAGCTCGAAAGCAACAATCGGCATTTTTTCACAGATGACAGTGCAAGCACACCGAGCACTGAAAAGAAGACGAGGGAAACAAGAAGACGATCTTGAGTCCTCCGGGATCGTTTCTCAGTATCTCTCAAATAAGTTTGCGCTCGAAGCCACACGTGCGACCGTGCTAGAGGTCATAGAACGTATGACCGTAGGAAAGATTCTTACGATCTTGGTAGTAGACGAGCGGGGACGCCCCGAAGGAGTGCTGACTCCCTCACTGATTCTCTCTGTGCTCCCATCTCTTCGTAGTCCACTTGGAGTAATCTCAACCTACGCAAGAAAAGCAACTACAACGTCTCTCTCCTTGGAGTAGCGGAGCAAAAGGGATGCTAGAGAGTGCTCTGATGAAGTTAATATTGTGAGCCCAAAGCCTCTACTTTAGAAGTTTGAGCCAATAGCAAAGTGTAGCCGGCTCGAGGGCTCTCCTCGTTGTTCATCGAGAGGGAAGCCAATATCAAATCCAATCGGCCCTATCGGAGAGATGTACCGAAAGCCGACTCCCGTACTGAGTCTGAGATCGTCCCATAAAATCGGTTCGTCTTGGAGG
>JBMTVV010000155.1:0-5137 GCA_049451755.1 Bdellovibrionota bacterium | reverse complement strand
CTCATCACGTATAACGACACAGTTATTGCTATCGATCCGTGGCTCGTGAACAACCCTGCATGTCCAGAGTCTCTGAAACATCCAGAAAACGTAGACCTCATCATACTCACCCACGGACACAGCGACCATGCAAGTGAAGCTCCTGAGCTTGCACAAAGAACTGGCGCAGAAATCGTCGCCACCTATGAACTGTGTAATATCATGGTGAGTGAGGGAGTTGACGGCTCCAAAATTCACTACATGAATAAGGGAGGAACCGTGAAGTGGAAGGGGCTCTCAATTTCTCTTACGGACGCAAAACACTCAAGCTCGTACGATCTCCCGTCAGGGCCTGTGTATGCAGGAGAAGCATGTGGGGTAGTTATTCATGACGGGACTACCTCTCTTTACCATGCCGGAGACACACTCTTTTTTCGTGATATGGAAACAATCAGGGAGCTTTACAAGCCAGACCTTGCACTCCTCCCAATTGGAGACCGCTTCACGATGGGGCCAGCAGAAGCCGCTCGTGCAGCGCATGCACTTGGTGTAAAACGGGCAATTCCGATTCATTACGCGACGTTCGAACTCCTCACTGGCACCGCGGAAGAGTTTGTCACCGCATGCCAAGGAAGTGAGGTAGAGCCAGTGATTCTTGCCCCTGGAGAGGCGCTATCGCTCTAGGCAGTATTTTATTGAGGTAGTTTCGCCCAAGGGCGTGCCTGAGATTGTTTCGCCTCCCCTTTCGATACATCCCCTCTTCGGCTATAACGTGTGGGGTCGTTTATGGGTGCGCAGAGACGACATAGAGGGCGGAAAGCATGAAAAAAGAACATCCAACAATTCTCTTACTCGGCAATAACTCTGGTCGCAACTTAGGCGATGCAGCAATTCTATCTGCCATTCTTGAGACTGTTACAAAAGAAATGCCGGATGCGCACTTCCTCGTGCCAAGCATCAAACCGGAATTTATCGATGCACATTATGGCAAGCAGTATAACGTAAGGGGTATCAACTGCATGCCATGGACAGGAAGTCTTCGCTTGTTTGGTATACCGACAATTGCAGCGATTGCACGGAGTGATGCTGCTCTTATCTGTGATGGGATTATCTTCGGTAAGGGATTCTGGAACCCTGCTTTCAACTTCCTGATCACCCTCTTCTTACTCTTACCGTTCTTTAAGATGTTTCGGTGTAAACTCATCTGTTACAACTGCGGGATTGGCCCCTTTCCGAGTGCCGTAAGTCGACATGCAGCTCGTATCGTCATGAATAACTCAGACCTCGTCACGCTTCGGGATGAAGACAGCCAACAACTAGCTCAAGAAATTGGAGTGACTCAACCTCTTCTTGTTACTGGGGACTCTGCCTTCACAAATCCGGTATCTTCCGATGAACGAGCAGAGGAGATCCTCACTGAGAACGGGATACCGCTCGACGCACCGCTCCTTGGAATTAATGTGACTGTCTATATCGACTCTTGGTTAAAACCTGAAGAGCGTGTCGCCGGCGCTGATGGACTTTTACAGCAAATTGCAGATGCTGCGGTACGGCTGAAAGAGGCTGCAGGAGCTTATCCCGTGATCTTCTCGACGCAACCAATGGATGAGGCGACATCAAGAAAGCTCGGTTCGCTCGTTAAGGCTCCTATCATCGATAACTCACGGTATTTAAGCCATGATATTCAGGCTGTCATGAGACGGTGTGAGCTCCTCGCAGGCATGCGATTCCACTCGCTCGTGCTTGCATGTGCTGTCGGAGTACCAGTAGTTGGAATGATTTATGCTCCGAAGGTTAGAGGGTATCTCAGGCTTCTGCGGTGTGCTGAGTACGGACTCGAACTGAAAGATATTGCATCGGGCGCACTGCTTACAAAGCTTCCAAAAGCATGGAGTGAGCGCACTGAGATGAAAACTCGTCAACAAGAGATCGTTCGTGGACTCACACGTGGTGCCGAATCAGCAGCGCAACTTCTTCGACAAGTAGTAACAGGGAAGCGCGCTGAGAAAGATTCGCAACAGGCAGTTGCCTGACGGCTCACGCGACAATCATACTACGCTCACGCGACAATCATACTACGCTAACGCGACAACTGTACTTGTACTACTCTGCCAGCGCATATTACTACGAAAGCTCTCCTATACTCGAACAGGAGTACAGCCACAAACTTTGTAGCAAGGTCGTCATACCGGAGATACTCATAATAGAATATGACGATCTTCTTGTCGCTTGGTGAAAGACATGGGCTCTCCATCTCTTCGATAACGTACTTCGTTTCTACGAGCTGCGGTTAGTCATACCTACCAGTACCAGAACGGTTAGGGTGTGTAGAAACCCAATGGAATCAAATCCCCTTCGAGATACTGGATATGACACAGAGACCGCTTGGCAGATTAATTATTATTCTGACTATCACCCTGCTTGGTCTGTTTCTCTTATTTGGAAGCTGCTCCAGTTCGCAACCAGCAGTCCTCAGAAGCGCTCAACTTAGATTGCAGGACATGCAGAGAGATCCATTTATTCAAGAGTACGCTTCGGAAGAAATTGCTGAGGCCAAGCGGTCGATGAATTATGCCGAGCTACGGTGGGAAGAGGTCCAAGATCTCGAAGAAGTGGTAGTCCTCTCAAGACAAACTGAACGACTCCTCGATGATGCGCTTATAATCGCCGAAGAGCGTGCTTCAGCAAAAAACGGTGCACAACGAGCACGACTACGACTCCAAGAGACTCGTGATGCAAGCGAACCTGTCAGTACGGCAAAAGGCGCGAATAAAACACATATTGAACACAGTGCCGCTGGACTTTCCGCGATACTCGGACAGCAAGCGAGTAGGCCACAGAAAGAGATATATCTCTCGCTTCGAAGTGACCTCCTCTTTGAGCATAATCATCAAATCCTCAACGAAGAGATCACACCGTCTCTTGCTCCGATTCTTTCATACCTTCAAACGCATCCTGAGCAGCACGTTCGGATAGAGGCACACACCGATAGCACCGATGACATGATTTTCAATAAGCAGTTAAGTGAAGGACGCGCACGAGCACTCTCAAACTTCCTCGTCCAACAGGGTATTCCGAGAGCAAGGATTCATCATGAGGGACTCGGAGAAGAGTATCCTGTTGCTTCCAATAGTACATCCTCCGGAAGACTTCGAAACAGGCGGATTGATTTTTTTATATTTACTCCAACACAATAATATTGTGCTTAGACACCTTCTTTCTTGAGAGCCTTACTAGTGCTCACACAAATCGCTAATGACCTTTAAGGGAACGGGAGAGCGGGAGAACTCCGCTACTGCTCCATTAGGGAAAGGCTCGCGAATAACAGAGTCTACCGAAATTACCCCATCTCGTTTGAGATGTGATGTAATTCGAACACTCTCTCCGTCTTCAAGAACACCGAACAAGAGCTCCCCAGCACCACCTGATGCGTAGAGTTCTCGAGGTGAAAAAATCAACTCTTGAGATGTTCTCGGCCATACTCCTCCTAGTAAGGGATGCAGTGTCCGAGTAGCGGCTTGATACCATCCACTACTCCCATATCCGGTTGCAATCAGAGCTCCAGACCCCTTCCAAGTGTATTGACTGCCACGAAATTCAACAGAAAGTCGTGAGCCGATATCGTGTTCACGCTCCGCTATGCTGACCTCTGATAGAGCTAGAGATGGCATACGTTTTCCATTGATACGCCCCTCAATCCGCGTCCAGTCTTCAATTAAAAAATTGCCACTACGAATTCGCTGCAAGATTTCTCCTATTTCGTGAGCAATGAAATATGCATGGGCACCCACGCTGCCATGAAGTCCGGGATCAGAGTTCATGAAAAGAACTAGCTGATCATCAATCAGGTGTGAGATACGTTTCGCATGATCATCTCCAGAGGGAACGACGACCAGCTTACTAGAACTAATAATCTCTTGAATCTCCATCTTACTCAGACTATCGATGTCATAAAACTGCTGGCGTGGAATGTGTTCTGAGAGCTGGGTCAATGTCTGGTGATGCGCATCATGAGAGCGTAATATTCTCGCAATCGATCTTTCAGAATATCCCCGCCTTGCATATTCAGAGATGACATCTTGGTAGTGTCTATCAGGCTCCGCGGCCTGCATCTGCATAAGATCATAATCAAGAGTGGTTTTTTTTGGGAATACCGCTATATCCTCGATCGCAATAGTACGTAACTCATCCGTAGTCGGAGGTCGAGGACTATCAATCATATCATGGAAGAGTCCAGAGCGGTTCAGACGCTGAGTCTCTGAAAGTGCAAGCGCCTCAATAATGTTCGTCACGTTCGCAAGTGGCGATGAGTCAACGGTATCGCTAGCACCATGTTGAAAGAAGCGAATCACTGCCGCTACGTGTTGCGGTTGATGCTTCGCCATATGGAGGAGCGTTTTCGGAAGCGTCTCGGGGTCGTATGGTCCGAGCGAGCGGAGAGATGTAAAGAGTGCGCGGATTTGCTGAATACCCTCCGAGAAGAATTCATTCGTAAGGGACAGCGGATCTCCTGATGGCTGATAGTTCTTTTCTGGCTCCTTATCTGGCTTCATAGTCGCACAAAATCATTTCAGATGATTCAACGTACACTGACTTAACAGAGTACTCTCCTAGACCTACTAAGCAAATCAAGATGCTCTCAGGCAGGGAATACAGCGGGAATAGCGCGCCTACTATAACTATATGTTTTTACTTGGCTTTATAGGCCGTGGGCCACAATTATGGAGTGGCGCTGCTGGAGACCGGATACATATTATTGTATCCCTTCATAACACTCTGTGATGACACACGGGTGCGACCACAATCATGAAAGAATACCTGAAGAGCGGATACCACTTCTAGAGGTGGTACGCCGACGCAACTCTGCCGCTGACGAAGAGGATGTCTCTCGTTGCCTTCGACATGTTCAGAGCGTTGTACGAGCTCGGCCAGAGGTGTTTTCATCGTTGGAGTCTTCACTCTCAAAGAGCGCCTCCCTTGCTCTATTTGACCCTCCCTCCCTCTTTTTTCGGAGTGAATCGCAAAAGGAGAATCTCCTTGGCTTGTGGGATAAGGCGATGAAGGCAAGCAAAGTTCAAGGTGAGGACGTGGAGAAGCTTAACGCTTTAGAGCAGATGGTTGCCTCGGGATGGAGAATAACCTTCAGTGAAAAAAGAAT
>JBMTVV010000154.1:0-5155 GCA_049451755.1 Bdellovibrionota bacterium | reverse complement strand
CGCTTCTGCAGGGCTCATTCGATTCAGGTTACAAGCGAGCATGAGAGCAAGAGGAAGATGATAGCTTGGAGCCGATCCAGGATTATAGTCTGTTGCAACGGCTACAGGAATTTTCGCCTGAATGAGTTTTCGAGCGTTAAGCGGAGTTTCCTGGGTGTAAAGCGAGGCGATTGGAAGGGTAACAGCAATCACTCCCTGAGCTGCCATGTTGGCAATTCCAGCGTCTGAAATCTGCTCGAGGTGATCGGCAGAGATAGCGCCAAGCTCAGCCGCAAGAGTCGCTCCACCTCCATCACTGAGTTGATCGGCATGGAGTTTTGGTCTGAGGCCGTGACGTTTCCCAGCTTCTAGGATGGCGTGTGCTTCCTCAAGGGAAAATGCTGAATCTTCGACGAAAACATCGCAAAATGTCGCGAGTTGTTGTTTGGCGACTGCGGGAATCATTTCATTGATGAGAAGGTCGACATAATGAGCTCGGTTCTCTTTGTGTTCTCTCGGGATTGTGTGTGCACCGAGGAACGTGGGGATGATCGTCAATTTTTGAGTGTTCTGGAGTGTTCGGTATACCGAGAGAATTTTGAGCTCGTCTTCGAAGGTGAGGCCGTACCCGCTCTTACACTCAACGGTAGTGACACCGAGTGCACTCATTGCTTGTAGTGTGATACGGGCTCTTTCGGTGAGCTCGTCTTCAGATGCTTTTCGTGTGCTTGCAACGGTTGAGAGAATGCCTCCTCCTGCCTTTGCAATGTCGAGATAGCTTTTACCGAGGACACGCATCTCGAATTCCTCGGAGCGTTCCCCACCGAATGCGAGATGGGTATGGCAGTCAATAAGCCCTGGAATGACGACGCGCTGCTTTGCGTCGTATGTGGGTTCATCAGTAAGTTCTTTCGGAAGTTCGATTTCTTTACCAACCCAGATGATAGTCCCTTCTGTATTCCACGCGAGTGCCGCGCTCTCAATCGGATAGACATCGGCTTGCGCGCCACAGTCCGCGCACTGATACAGGGTGCCTATATTCTTCAGGACGGGCATTACAACAGTTCTCCAATCTCAGATTCCACCGCTTGTATGATTTCATCTGAAGAGAGAAAGGAAAATACCCTCTCAAAGTCGTCTTGAAAGGTGCTATCGTGAGTGCGGTGAGGGATGCGAGAGCGAACCATTGAGTGCGCCATCACTATCCCTTTGCCGGATGTGAGGGGCTTTCGGAAGTCGAGTGCCTGAGCAGCGCAGAGCAGCTCAATACCAAGGACGTGTTGTACATTGTAAAAAATCTTTAGAAGTTTTGTCGCACTAATGCTTCCCATGCTCACGTGATCTTCTTGACCATTAGAAGTTGGTATAGAATCAACAGAAGCAGGATGCGCAAGCACTTTATTCTCTGAGACGAGTGCCGCCTGCGTGTACTGTGGAATCATGAATCCGCTATGGAGTCCGCTTTCTTCAATAAGAAACTGAGGGAGCTCATCGTATCCAGAGAGAAGGAGATAAGTACGACGCTCTGAAATGCTAGCGAGTTCAGCGAGCGCGAGAGCGGCGTAATCCATTGCAAGAGCGATAGGCTGCCCGTGGAAGTTGCCAGCGCTGATAATATCACCATCGTCAAAAACAAGTGGATTATCTGTTACAGAGTTCATCTCTGTCTCGATAACCTGTGAAGCATGCATGAGCGCCCCACGCGATGCGCCGTGCACCACCGCCATGCATCGGAGTGAATACGGATCTTGTACTTTACTACACTCTTTGTGTGACTCGAGAATTGTACTTCCATCCAAGAGCTTCAAAATATTCGAAGCCGCATGCGCTTGTCCGTCATGGGGACGGAGTGCTTGTACTTTTGCGAGAAACGGGCTCTTACTTCCCCGAGCTGCTTCAAGAGACATCGCTCCGATGATGTCGCACATTTTAAGGAGTTGAGAGGTTCGAGAAAGGACGTATGCACCGTGAGCAGTCATGAACTGAGTGCCATTAAGAAGAGCAAGACCTTCTTTTGCCTGGAGCGTAACAGGAGAGAGGTTGTGTTCTTTTAGAGCAGAGGCAGCGGTCAGAGTGTGTATTCCACATCCGTCCCATACAATGCCTTCTCCGATGAGGGGAAGAGCTAAGTGGGCAAGAGGCGCGAGGTCCCCTGATGCCCCGACGCTACCTTTTTCCGGGACGGCAGGGATGAGATCTTTTTCGAGAAGGAGACACAGCTGTTTGAATGTTGCTTGAGTAACACCAGAGTGACCGAGTCCGAGCGCATGGATTTTGAGCTGAAGCATCAGCCGAGAAATCTCTTTCGGAATGAGGGCACCCACGCCAACACTATGGCTGAGAACGAGATTTCTTTGGAGCTCAAGGATGCTATCGAGCTCAACCCGCTTTGTTGCGAGGAGCCCAAAGCCCGTGTTGATTCCGTAATAGCTTTTCCCATCAGAGAGTGCGTTCTCAATGACCTCTCGAAATGGGATGAGGGACGCAGAGTTTTTTTTGAGCTCAGCTATTCGAGTAGTGAGATTTTTCTCAAGTGAATCGATATGAACATATACATTAGTGGTCATAGCGAGCTTCTTGGTTCTAGCGAGAATGTCTGCGTCATGGGCTAGCGCTCATGGATGAATTGCCAGTACACTATAGGTAAACGCCTCTTCTCATTGTACACCGATATATGACATATCGACTAATCCTATTTTCCGAAGAACGCCGAAATCAGTACGCCATACCTCGTGCGGGTGAGGCAAGGTTGGGAGAGGTCCTACCGGTGCTTTATCGTGGTGAAGCAGTGGAGTTTTCTTCAGCACTTCGAGAAGCCAAAAAGGCTGGTGCTCGATGTGCAATCCTCGGTATCTCGGAAGACATCGGCCCGCGGGCGAATTGTGGTCGAGGTGGTGCACAGGAAGGATGGGAAGCGTTCTTACGTGCGTTCTTGAGTACGCAAGCAAACACGCTTTTCCCTGTATCAGATGCAGTTCTTATTGGGGAAGTTGAGCTGCAAGATCTCCAAGAGCAATCTCAGGGAAGCGATCTTGAAACGCTACGACATCTTTGCGGAGAGATCGATAAAAGAGTTTGCCCTATCATTCAAGAAATAGTTGCAGCAGGGCTTGTTCCTATTGTTATTGGAGGGGGTCACAACAATGCATATCCCATTATAAAGGGTGTTGTGGCTGGTAGGAATATCGCTTCAATCGGGTGTTGTAATTGTGATGCGCATGCTGATTTTAGAAGGTTTGAAGGAAGGCATAGTGGAAATGGATTCCGAATAGCATATGAAGAGGGGCTTTTGGCGGCCTACACGGTAATCGGTATGCATGAGAATTATATCTCAGAGGAGGCTCTTGAAGCGCTCGGGAGAGCGGCATTTCCATATCACACCTTTGAATCAACGCATGTGCGAAGAGAGTCTCGGTTCGAGGAAGTGCTTTCTAACGTAGAGAGGTATCTCCTCGATACGAATCTTCCGATTGGGATAGAGTGTGACCTAGATGCTATTGCGTACATGCCAGCGAGTGCTGCAACCCCGTCGGGTCTGAGTGTAGAAGAGGTGGCGCACTACGTGCATCGAATGTCGAGTACGCTTCCAGTTGCGTATTTACATATCGCAGAAGGAGCTCCGTATTGGAGCCCAGATGACGGAGAGAGATCTGTTGGTCGAGCCATATCTCTATTTGTTTCTACGTTTTTGAAAGCATAGAGCTCCATAAGTATGAACGTAGTGATTGAGTGGTTTGAGAAGTGAGGCTCTATCGCTCTTATTGTGAGATCCCACTTCCGTGCTAGCATTGGGTAAAACTGCAACTTGTGCGTAGCTAATCACTGAGACAAAATTGCTGATATGACTAAATTCCCCTCGTTGTTTGAGATTGCAGGGCTCATCGTGTTTTCTGCGATGGCAGCAATGCTTTTAGCAGAATACGGGTTTGGGCAACATGACTGGTCTGCATACTGGCGTGCAACACATCTTTTTTTTGCGGGTGAGGATCCCTACAGCTTAGTAGCCCATGAACAGTTTGCCGCGAAGCATCTAGAGACGCATTCTCCGAATCTACAGATCTGGAATCCCCCGCTTCTTTTTCCCCTCCTATTACCCATAGCAATCTGGAGTTTTGAGACATCAATTACGGTTTTACACTTTGTTACGATATTTCTTTCAGCCCTGATGGCATGGCTCTGTTTTGACTTTATCTCTCCGAGACCCTTGAGATGGTTTTCGGCTCTTTGCATTTTTATCTTCCCACCCATGCTCATGAATGTCCTCATTGGGCAGCTTGGAGTGATTATAGCCTTTGGCGTCTTCATGGGAGTCTATCTTCTTCTCAAGAGGAGGGATTTCTTAAGCGGATTTTTCTTTCTTCTTGCCTCTCCAAAGCCCCATAGCTGGTTTCTGATTGCAGCGCTCGTTGGAGTGATCGTCGTATCTCAACGTCGATGGAAAGTCATAGCTGGTATGCTCACAGGCTTACTACCGCTGCTCTACTGTTGTCTTTATGTGAATCCGGATATTTTTTCCCTTTGGATTGGAATGGATAATAATCCGCTTCCATGGGCTTCCGTCTCCGGAGTAACACCACTCCGACTGTGGTTGTCAAGTGCTGGCTATAGTAATGACTGGCCTCTTTTGCTCATTCCAGGAGCAGCACTAATGCTGGTCTTGTTTCTATCTATCTATCGAGGCACTCATTGGAGCACCGAAGAGGGAATAGTTGGAGTGATAACACTCTCTATGCTTGTCGCCCCGTTTGGGTGGGGCTTCGATCAGATGTTGTTACTCTGTCCATTTATCTTTTCGATAGCACATGGCGTTCAAGAAAGAGATAGGGGAGTTGGATTTAGGATAAGCTGTGGCTTGGCCCCTCTTTTGGGATTCGTCTATCTAGGTTGTTTGTCCCATGTAGAGGTCTATTGGTTTTTTCTCTACGCTCCTGCATTGTACCTGATATGGCGGTTTACCAAGTGGCAGAGAGAGAAGCGCGCGTCATTGTCGTAGCGTCTAGTCTCTCTTTTCGCTTAGCCGTTCGAAGAGAACAGGTTCGCAATCATAATGTGCTGATATGAACTTCACGCAATGCCGAATGATATTTGCTCGTTTCCCTGCATTCTGCCTTCACGTGGTAATGACCTGTCTGTCTCATCACTAACGTCCTGAAAACGCTTTACTATTCCACTCTCC
>JBMTVV010000153.1:0-5176 GCA_049451755.1 Bdellovibrionota bacterium | reverse complement strand
TTTCACCCTCCCCCAAGATAACTGAGGTAATGGCGTCCGGGCGCTCGGCTTTGGCTACTACATAGTCACGGAATGCCTGTAGCGCTCTTTGCTTCTCGGGGGTATCCAGTATGTGCTTAGCCCATGGTACAAAATTTGGTCTCGCCTCTCCATTCACCAGAACCATCGCCGTTTCATCTTTATGCTGTCTCCCCGACCCGGAAATTACTATCGTGGACAAAGTGAGTACAACATCCTCTCCGAGCGAGCTACGGAAGTCAGAAATGTCAAGGAGGTCGGTCCCTACAGGGTGTTCAGCTTGTTGTTGCTCACAATACCACGCCAGATATCGAGCATGTGGCTCATCGTTATGAAGAGCAAGAGGCTGATCGCTCGTTGCAAGGGACACTGGATTTGCGAGGATCTGGATTTTGCCATCACTGAGAATAGTACCTAGTTTTTTCCCAATTACCCTGAATTCATCTGATGACACGGTTGGTTCGCGCATTTTGAACCAACCTCGTTCATCAAGTTTCTCACGGATGGTGCTTGCTAACTCTTCAAGCACCGGCATCCGCATTGAACTAATCGGGTTCGCATCCTCATGATTGTGTTGCTTCTGTCGTGCCGGGGTATTCATCTTAATCTCTCCTTCGCGAGTTCTAGGTCTTCAATTGTTTGCATAGAGTGCTCCAAAAAACGGGTCGCGATCTCAGCGGCTGACAACGCGTCAAAGTCTATACCGAATGGTTGTCCCCACGACGAGTAAGCTACAGTTCCGCCCAACACGAGGCGGTCCTTTAAGATGTCCATAAATTCGGCCGGATCCTGTTTTGCCCGGAAATAGAGCGCGATACCGATGACTGTAGCAGCCGGATAGTAGGACTGCGTCAAAGGAGAACGAAACATCATGTACTGATTGGCCCACCAACTGTCGAACTCCGTAGGGAGTGTATACAATCCAGTTAGAAGCGGTTCGTGAGCCTCCCTCCAAACTTGTGATACAATGTCAGCGTTCGCGAGCTCTTCAACTTCTATTCGTGAAGCTGTCTGCTCATAGAGAGCGTATGCGGTACGTTCGTAGAGGTCCTCGAAGAGAGGCGCCAATAATGCGAGGCGGTCTCCTCGTCCGAAGTGTGCGCAAGAGCGGCTCTCAAGCATAAAATTGAGAGTCCATAGCTCAAAAA
This sequence comes from Bdellovibrionota bacterium, assembly GCA_049451755.1. Classification (GTDB taxonomy): domain Bacteria; phylum Bdellovibrionota_C; class UBA2361; order UBA2361; family RFPC01; genus RFPC01. The sequence goes on along the minus strand of JBMTVV010000153.1, from coordinate 4,010 downwards.
ATGTTGCGATTGACTCCGAGAGCACTCGTTCTATTCCATGGCAGAAGTAGGAACAGCTACCAGCAAGAGTCTTCTGAAATGCATGCCCCATCTCGTGCGCCAGGCGTGCAATAAGCGGCGCACTACAGGAAGGCATTGGGACTGATACAAACGGGCCTATCTGCGGGACTCCCACACAATTGACCGCTCGCTCTGATGAGCGCCCTGGCTTGGTAAATACCCTTCCCTTCTTGAAGATACTCTTTACAACATCTCCTGCGTCTTTGCTGAGCGATTCAAATGCTGATACGATCAACCGCGTGACGTCTTGCGGAGAAAAGAGGTCGTTGAGAGACGCTTGCGTCGCAAACTTATTAAATATCGGCGTCGTACCCGTGTCTGGTAGATTAAGTCTCAGTCGCTCGAATCGATGGAAAAGAGACACGCACTTTTTGTTGTAGATAAAGTCAGTGTGAATTGTAGGCGTGATATTCTCTCTAGTAGAGTACGACCGCCACGGCTGACGCCGTAATTTCTCCCTCTCTTGCCTAGCGAAGTCAACGAGCTTGGAATACAAGTCAGCAAAAACACCTCGGTTCTCTGCCATCCACGAGGAGTACGCTTGGAATGTCTGCGCTCGCGCCTCTTTGCGGCCTCGACTTAGCACCAGCAACACCTCTGTGAGACTTAACGGATTCGTATCAACGGCTGGTATAGTCAGACGCATGGACTGTCGAAGGCGACCGTAATCACACCAGATAGAGAAATTAGTTTTGCCCGGATGTGAGGAAGAACCAGTAGCCGTTGAGGCCGATGTATCCTGCGGGCGGATGTCTGAAATATTGTCCAAGAAGACCTTATACTGTTTTAGGTCTCCATTTTCCGCCTCAATGATTGCGGAGTTAATTCGGCTCAGCGGCTCCTCTACTGCTGATAGACAAGAAAAGTATATCTCTGTTGCGTGCTGCCCGATGAGTAAAAGGCTGTCTGAATTGCCATCTCTGGCGGTCACTACAATCTGGATTGCTAACTGGAGAGAGTAAGCACGCCTGAGTAGGGCTTCAGCATCTTTTAACAACTGGGCAACTGAGGACTGAACGATCAAGTGTTCTGCCCCTGTCCCGGAGTGTTTTTTCCGAAATTCGACTAATTCAAGCGAGATATCTTCAATTTCCTCCCCGAAAGAGAGGAATTGATCGTCGTCTGACCTGATCAGCTCATCGAGATTCCACTCCAAGTGAGTTAGGGATGAGTCTTTCATAAACGGGTAATAGCTTCACGAGTGTCATAACAATAGTCGCGCAGATTATAACAACAAACCGCGATGTTCTAAAGACTTAATAAAGCGCACGACGGACATCTGATTTCTTCTCTGATTCGTAATCCCTGAATTATGTTGATGCGGAGAGAGAGGAGCTACGGTGTCAGTACGAGCATGACCCTGTTGGCTTTCGGTCTAAAAAGCGGAAGGAGCTTGAGGAGTTTATTGGTTATGTTTACGACAAGCTCGGCTCAGATACCTGTCTTCGGTGGTTCTCTGGTGTTGTCGGTAAGAGTGTCTGAGACACAAAGACATGAGGAACTTCGACTCAAACTTCAAAGCTGCCGACTCTAGTTCTGTGCAGGAGGGGCTGAAAAAGGACGTCCGCTTCAATACTTGGATTCGCGCAACTACCCCACATGACGCTCCCCTTCTCAAGGAAATGATGCACACCTGCATTACTGACCTCGTGCAGCATTGGTACTCGCCAAATCCGGAAAAGTTGCGTGAATGGCTTGGCCTCATTACTGAAGAAGGGCTGGTTCGTGGTGCGACTGATCCCCGATTTAATTCCTTCGTCATTTGCGAATGCGGGTCTGATGTCCCGGTGGGCCTCGGGGCCTTCGACATTGTGGAGGGGCGAGGCTTACAAAATTATGTCAGTCCACGTTGTCAAGGAAAGGGAGTGGGGCGAGCTATCGCTAAAAACCTCGATATCATCGCGGCCAAGGCGGGCTTTAGTCGCTATCCGGGACTCGCCACTCGAGCGGGTTTGGAGTTTTGGAAGGCGCAGGGCCATATTCAAACTGGCCCATCTCAGCTGTTTTTGGATTTTTTCGAGATGTTTCCGGTGTTGCGCATTCTTCCTGACCAAAAGAGCTCTAAGCTATGAAGACTCGAATCTGCATAGTCGGCAAAGTGCCCCCATTACAGGGTGGAGTTAGTCGGTTGACTCTTGAGACGGCAAGACGACTCGGCCAGAGGGGTTATGAAGTGCATCTCGTTACAAATGCGGAAGAGACTGAAAACTTTTTCAAACAGCAGTGGGCGCCGTCTGACGCTGAATATCTGGAGCAGCTTCAGAGCAGCGGACTGTTTGTGCATAACCTAGTACCGCTCGATGAGCGAACGCACATTCCCTATTCACCATGTTTTGAGACTCGCATGTGTGGGCGAATCTGTCATGTTGTGCGAGAGTTTAATTGTAGCATAATCGTGGGTTGGTATCTGCAGCCTTATGGAGTAGCGGCGGCTATGGCTGCGCGATTCACTAATCGACCCTACATGATTATGCATGCTGGAAGCGACTTGGCCTACTTGACCGAGCATCCTGACCTTGCAGTAGTGTATAGACAGGTATTGAAAGATGCTGCGGTCGTGATTCATAGCCCCAAAGAGCAGGTGACGACTCGCCTTCGAAAGCTGGGCGTGGATCAAACACAGCTTCGAGCTTGCAGTGGCATCCCAGATCTCGATGCGCTCGCTGAAGGCTTCACTGAGGATGTTGCGTTGCCCGATGTCGAGCTAGATTCTACGGAGTTCTACCGGCAACTCGAGGCTGAGTACCCAGATAGTTACCGCTCTAAAGATGCCTCTGCTCCCGGAAAGATGGCTGACTGCCCTCGTATTTTGTGTGCCGGAAAGATAGCATACTCAAAGAATTACCGCGCTCTTTTCGAGGCATTAGACCAGCTCGCTCAAGACGGTGTTGAATTCCAATTAATTCAAACCTTGATCGGTCGCAAAAGTGACCTCAAAGAACATTTGACTCTTCTTGAAAAGCTATCCACGCTAAGGAAGCGCCTTATAATGCTACCGCCGCTAACGCCGTGGAAGATTCGGACCCTAATGAAACAGATAGATATCGGAATCTATCTTGAGTCTGGGTTTACTATGGACTTCCATACATCCGGCTTACCATTAGAATATTTAGCGGCAAAGGTAGCTCTGTTGATAAGCCGCGAAGGCGTCAATCAAGGTCTTCTAAGAGAAATTCTGCGGGACGGACTTAATGCAGCTATTGTGGAGGTTCCCTCAAATAGCGGGGAAATTAGGGAAAAGCTCCGAGGATTGCTGACAAACCCGGGGAATCTCCATGAGATGAAAGATTTGGGATTGATGACACTTAGACATCTCTCTGAAAAAGTAAAACAAACTAGGCAGTCGCCTCTAATTTACCAAATCATAAGTGAATTCGTTGAATCGACTTTGACCAGCAACGATCTGGATGCGCAGTCGCAAGGACGAACTCCACCCCGTCTGTAAGTGAGTTACACGATTGAACGTAATCGTCTTCTCAGTGACGTAATAGGGCCTAAAAGAATCAGCAACACCGGCAATCTTATCGCGCCGAAATCTCAGTCTGGCATCCGCCACAGATGCATCGTCGCGTAACTACGCCATGGCCGCTAGCGATGAGTAGTTGCTTCTATGAAAACAATAAGGAATCTACTTGTGTCATGGATAGTAAGATCAATCCACTTTGAGCAAGTAGTTGAACCGTGGTAGCCGAAGGACCCATGAGGTCTAGCCCCCCAGCTGGGGATTAGGTAAGGGCTGAAAATGTGAGTCTGTAGCTCCGGTTTAGGGTTTCAAGTGCCCAAGCAGAGCACGGAGGGGTGAGCTAAGTCGGGAAAAGTAGCATTTTAGATACACCTTTCCCGTTCCGTCACTGAGGAAGCGGATTTTAGAAGTCATCCGGCGACGGTTCGAAGCAGTCGTAGGAGGGAAGTTCATCGAGAGCGTAAGAGGTATGGATGAACTTTGGGAT
>JBMTVV010000152.1:0-5203 GCA_049451755.1 Bdellovibrionota bacterium | reverse complement strand
ATATCAGTATCAGGTCCGTGTCCTAGAGGGGCTAGACCGGTTTGTGGATTCACTCGCTTTTGCGAGGCTTGTGGCCCGCGAAGGGTAGGAGCAGACGTACGATTTGTCGGAGGTTATAAAAAACCCTGATTATTCCACTTCGTTTTGATTAACCCTTCTGATCATGTAATCTTTTTTATCTTATTGGTGACCCTTATTGATGTATAAACGTGAACGTCGTTTAAGTAGTTCAAGAGGATATTGGTGCGGATGAGAGAGGGGTGAGAGCCTTAGCGAATCTGCTTACCAATTTAGGTGCACCACCCTTCACGTTTTTCATGTCTGCCTTAGTAGTAGCATCTGCAGTTACCTTTGGTTTCTCTACACCATTTAGTATGGCGGACCTCGCCTTTGTCTCTTCTTCAGAGGTATTTGAAGGTGGGGAGCAGGTAGTGGAAAGATTGCTGACGAAAACGAATAGATTGGAGGTAGACTTTGATCCATACCACATTGCGTATGTTATCGGGTTTGTAGGAGGGTTTGTCCCGCTTCTTTGTATTCTTGCCCTGCGCGCAATCGGCGTTATTAAAAGTCTTGATCTGAATACAGCACGAGAGCGGACTATCGGGTTCCTATTCGCGTGCGGTGGTGCGGTTTGTCTCCTTCCTGTGCTAGCTTCGGTTGAAGCTCCGCCACTCTTTTCGGTGTTTGTGCTGGCGCATGTAGTCACCACTGCACTTATGTTTGCTCTAACGCTGTTTACAATGAGAAATGGCTGGAAGGCGAGCGTGCATAGTGGTGGGGTGGGGTGTCTCTTCTTTGTCTCACTACAGTTTTTGCCGTGGCCACTGTGGCTCTCTTCTTTCATTTTGCTGTGGCTCATCAGTTGGACGCGACTCTACTTGAATCGTCATACGTGGGGGCAAGTGGTATTAGGAGGAGCCTGGGGCTTTTTCTGTTATGCAGTAATCTTTGCTATGTGCGGGATAACTCCAGCTTTGTAAAGAGCCCTATATCGGTCGGCTCTTGGGAAGTGTGCAATTCCGAAGCAAAAGAAAAATTCCTTGTCTGATTTGCTTGATTTTTCCGGGTAAGGTGGCAAAACTCTCATCAAGAAAGCAAACTCTGGAAGAAGCTTTGGTAGACGAGAAAGACCCTGAAAACAGAGGCGCTAACGATAAACACAATGGTCACATTGAGGAATCCGAGGTGGGAGAGGTAAAGATCGACAGCGCGTTAATGCATGAGATCGAAGAGGAAGGGCGACATACTTCCTCTATACGCCCATTTCCTGGGCACGTGAGTGAGCGCATTCAGCGAGCTGTAAGCTTAGCGCTGAACCTAATTCCAGAAAATAACAAGCGGGTGTTAAAGAAGACATTTTCCTTTTCGCCACTCGTAGACTTTCTCACGAGCCATTCATCAAGTAATCACCGTCCCTGGGTAGCCTTGGCAGCCTATGAAGAAGATAAGAATGAGAGTCACTCTCGTCATGCGTCGAGGAATGGTGTGCCCGATTCAGAAGACGATGTTGATGTTGCAGGATGCAACACGAATGCCCTTAACGGTGACAGGTCACAAAATTATAATCGTGATGAATCGGGGGTAGAAAACCGTGCTGTGGAGGCTACTATCGCTGAGAACAGTGGGCCAGTCTTCCGATTTACACCCTCTGGCGCTCGTTCACTGGATGCCGTAAGCCCGGAGGAGTTAAACGAAGCATTGCGAGCGCTGCGTGGGTATCAAAAGCCCGTGGCGAAGGGTGCGAGCAAAAAGAAGTAGTTCTGAACGATACCCTGTTTCTAGTCGAGCCCTGTTTCTAGTCGAGCCCTGTTTCTAGTCGAGCCCTGTTCTTAGTTCTTAGTCGAACTTTGCTCTTGGTCGACCCCTTTTCGTCGCAGTTGAAGGGCGCCAAAAATATCCTCCTTTTAGTATGTTTTTCCTCTTTGTCTCGTCTATTCCTTTGGACGACGGGCGACTTGATTCTTTTGTGGAGAAGGCTGATGGCAAATGGGGTTATCGTGTTTGGTGCGACTGGTGGAATCGGTAGTGAGATCTGCCGCAGGCTCGTCGCACAGGGTGATAGAGTATTCTTGTGTGGAAGGAACTCGGAAAAGCTGACATCGCTTTCAGCAGAGCTCGATAGCCCGTATGGCACATTTGATATTAGCTCAGGCGACTCGATTAAAAAGGCATATGAGGAGGCATCCTCTCAACTCGGCCCCCTCAATGGGGTTGTGTATTCCGTAGGGAGTGTGCTCTTAAAGCCAGCTCATCTTACCTCCGTTGAAGAGTTCTCTGAGGTAATGACGGTGAATCTTACCTCGGCTTTTACTGTTTTGCACCACGGGGTGAGGGCGCTCAGAGACTCGGGAGGCTCGATCGTGTTCTTCTCATCCGCAGCGGCTTCCATCGGTCTTGCGAATCACGAGGCAATTGCTGCTGCAAAAGGGGGCATTGAAGCAATGGTGCGGAGTGCTGCTGCGAGTTATGCTGCGAAAGGAGTTCGAATAAATGCGATTGCTCCAGGTCTTGTGGAAACTCCGCTGACGGTACGAATTACGAGCTCAGAGGCAAGCCGTGAGTATTCGCAAAAGCTCCATCCGGTTGGACGGCTAGGAACGGCAGCAGATATTGCGAGTGGTGCTTTGTGGCTCCTTTCCCCCGAGCAAAGCTGGGTGAATGGGCACGTATTACACATCGATGGAGGCCTTTCAAACCTGAAAGGATAGGGAGAGAGAATATGAACCGGTTAAAGCAAATGTTGATACTCATCGTTGGGGTGCTTGGGTTCTCTGGTTGCTCGCAGATGAAGGCGTCGCAGTTCGCAGAGTATTCCCCACGATTTGTCCCGGAGGAGTACTTCTTGGGGCGGGGACAGGCGCACGGGGTCTTTTTCGATCGGTTTGGAAAGATGCGAAAATCATTTCAGCTTACCCTAGAGGGTAGGCTTGAGGGAGACCTGCTTATACTCGCTGAAGATCTGCGGTACAGCGATGGAAGGCAGCTCAATCGAGAATACCGAATTCAGAAGAAAGACGACCATCACTACACCGTCACGTCAGAAGCGTTTGAGGGGGAAGGAAGGATTGAGTCGTATGGGAATGTATTGAATTGGAAGTACGTCTTGAAGGAAGAGATTGGCGGTGATATCTGGCACCTGTCTTTCGATGATTGGATGTTTCTGCAAGAAGACGGGGTTGTCCTCAATAGGGCGTACGCGTCAAAATTCGGTTTATCAGTCGGTGAGGTGTTTCTGACGTTCCGAAAGGGTGCCTCTGCTGAGAACGAGGTTGTAGCACAAGATGACGGCAACTCGTAAGAAGCGAGATTTCCCTCGTAAGCTCTGCCTGGTCTGCAACAGGCCTTTCGAATGGAGAAAGAAGTGGGCGAAGGTCTGGGAAGAGGTAAAGTACTGTAGTGATGCGTGTAGGAAAAATCGTAACCGTATCACTGAGAAGGATTGTAGTTGTGATAATACCGCTTGCTCTGTTCGGATGCCTATCTCCCATAAATGATATTGTTACAGATTCTGCGGATCCACTTCCCCTGAACGTAAAAGGAGAAGAGGTCCCATATCCAGATGGGTTTGCAGCAACGCAGAAAAAAGCATATCCCTCAGTTGAGCCTCTTCGTGTGCAAATCGCTCCAGATACCCTTTTTCAAGTCATAGTATCGCTGGTTGACTCAGAGACCTCATGGCGAAGTGTGGTAGTCCATCCTGAACAGCGAAGACTAACCGCTGTCGCAGTAACGCCACTGCTCCGATTTCGCGATGACGTTGTCATAGAAGTCCGAGAGGGAGATACGGTGGAACACTCAATTGTGCACATGCGCTCTCGCTCGCGGCTCGGGAAGAGTGATTTAGGAACGAATGCAAAGCGAATCTCAACTTTTTTTGATGCCCTTGAGCAGCACGTCAGCCATACTGAGAAGTGAGGTAGGCAGGAGGGACAATTGCTCCCCAAAAGGGATTTCGCAGGTCCAAGAGAGTAAAGCATGGGAAATGAAGTTGAATCAAAAGACCCGGTATTATCGGTTTGTAATCTCACAAAGACGTACGGTCGAAGGGAGGAGCCAGTCCTGCAGGATCTTTCGTTAGAGCTCGACCGGGGAACGTTTACCCTCATTACTGGGAAGAGTGGTCTTGGCAAGAGTAGCCTCCTTCACTGCATCGCTGGACTTGAGAGCTATGACGCAGGCTCAATAGTGTTAAATGGTGAGTCGTATGCTGGGAAGGGAGTTGAGGATCTCGCGCGTATCCGTCTTGAGCAGATCGGTATCGTCTTTCAGTTTTTTAACCTCATCAGTCATCTCACTCTGGTTCAAAATATCCTCCTTCCTGCTGATATTGCTGGAATACCACGGTCTCGGGTTCAGGAACGGATGGAGTACCTCGTTAAGTTTATGGGAATCAGTAATCTACTTCAGAGGCGTCCACATGAAGTATCAGGGGGTGAGGCACAGAGAACCGCTATTGCAAGGGCGCTTCTACTCAACCCGTCTCTAGTCCTAGCCGATGAGCCCACCGGAAATCTTGATGAAGAAAACTCCGAGCGGGTGGGAGCATTATTTCGAGAGCTGGTTCGAGAAACAGGGACAACCTTACTCATGGTTTCGCACGATAAGGGATTTTCGACGTCAGCCGATAGAGTGCTCGAGATGCATGCTCACGGAGTACTTCAGTGAGGTTTCTCTCTCTCCTCATGCGGTATTCTATCGGCGCATTGCGTCGTGAAGGGATTTTTACTCTGCTTGGGCTCTCTGCTATCGCTCTTGCCGTTACGCTTTTTGTCTCCGTCCGACTAGCGAATCAAGTTGTCTTACGAGAATTTCAAGAAACAGTCGACTTTTTAAGTGGAACAAGCGCTCTCCAAGTTGTCCCGAGAAGTGAATCATTTGCTGCTACTGATGTGATTCCTCTCGTGCGAGCGGTCGAAGAAATAGAGGCAGTATTCCCTCTGCGGATTGGCAAAGTCTGGATTACAGACGGAGAGCACGCAGAGCAGATTACCCTGTTAGGGATTGATATTCTTCACGAGCGACTTGCCGATTTTGTTGGCCATCTCAACCAGGCTGGAGAGACGTCCGAGGAGGTATTTGACTTTTCAACCCTCCAGTATCAGCGGCTCTATATCTCTCCTGCGCTAGAGCGATTTATTTCAGAGCAATCAGTGTCTCTCGCCGGAGAAACGGGGGGGGGGGGGGGGGGGGGGGGGGGGGG
>JBMTVV010000151.1:0-5221 GCA_049451755.1 Bdellovibrionota bacterium | reverse complement strand
GTGAATCTTGAGGAGCTTCGCGCTGATGTTGAAAAGGTGATGACTACTTCGCAAAGTTGGTGGCCAGCTGATTATGGTCACTACGGTCCCCTCTTTATCCGGATGGCTTGGCACAGCGCGGGAACATACCGAATTGGAGATGGTCGGGGTGGTGCGAGCTCTGGGACACTCCGGTTCGCCCCATTAGGAAGTTGGCCAGACAATGCGAACCTTGATAAGGCTAGACGGCTTCTGTGGCCAGTAAAGCAGAAGTATGGTCAGAGGATTTCATGGGCGGACCTGATGATCTTTGCGGGCAACTGCGCGTTGGAGTCTATGGGATTTAAGACTCTCGGTTTTTCCGGCGGAAGAGCAGATGTGTGGGAGCCAGAAGGGGATACGTACTGGGGTCCAGAGACTGAGTGGCTTGGCGACAAGCGATATTCCGGTGAGCGAGAGCTTGATAACCCGCTCGCGGCTGTCCAAATGGGACTTATCTACGTAAACCCGGAAGGGCCCAACGGAAAGCCTGACCCAGTAGCTGCAGCGAGAGATATTCGTGAGACGTTCGCTCGTATGGCAATGAATGATGAGGAGACGGTGGCGCGCATTGCCGGTGGTCATACCTTCGGAAAGTGTCACGGTGCTGCAGATGCGAGTCAGTACGTTGGAGTCGAGCCAGAGGGCGCTCCGATTGAGCAGCAAGGGCTCGGGTGGAAGAACACGTTTCAGAGTGGCAATGGCGCGGCTACTATCACAAGTGGGATTGAGGGCGCATGGACGACAGAACCTGCAAAGTGGGACAACAATTATTTTGAAAATCTTTTCGACTACGAATGGGAAGTTGAGAAGGGGCCAGGTGGTGCATGGCAGTGGAAGCCGGCAGGTGGTGCTGCAAGCGATGCGGTAGTGGATGCGCATGATCCGTCAAAGCGACACGCGCCGATGATGTTAACAACTGACTTGTCGCTTCGAATGGATCCAGCGTACGAGAAGATCTCTCGTCGTTTCTACGAGAATCCGAAGGAGTTTGAGACTGCATTCGCAAAGGCTTGGTATAAGTTAACTCATCGCGATATGGGTCCGGTCTCACGGTGTCTCGGAGCTCTTGTTCCGCAGGAAGCGCAGCTCTGGCAGGATCCAATCCCTGCCGTAGATCACGAGCTGATCAGTGAGCAGGATGTTGCCTCTTTGAAGGAGAAATTGCTCACCTCTGGGCTTTCGATTTCACAGCTTGTTACGACGGCATGGGCGTCGGCCTCTACGTTTCGGGGTACTGACAAGAGGGGGGGTGCAAATGGAGCGCGTATTCGACTTGCTCCCCAACGTTCCTGGGAGGTGAATCAGCCTGATGAGCTTGAGAAGGTTCTAAAGGTGTTCGCTGGAGTGCAGGAAGATTTTAATTCTTCGCAGAGTGGTTCGAAGCGGGTGTCGCTTGCGGACCTCATTGTACTCGGTGGATGTGCAGGAGTTGAGGCTGCTGCAAAGAAGGCTGGTCACGAGGTGACGGTTCCTTTTACGGCGGGTCGGATGGATGCCCTTCAGGAGCAGACCGATGTGGAGTCTTTTGCAGTGCTTGAGCCGAAGAGTGATGGTTTCCGTAACTTCATGAGTAAGGAGGCAACTGGGATTCCGGCTGAGGAGCAGCTCCTCGAGAAGGCATGTCTCCTGACACTCACTGCGCCGCAGATGACGGTGCTCGTTGGTGGGCTACGTGTTCTCAATACGAATGTTGGGAATTCTCCACTTGGTGTCTTCACTGAGCGAACTGAGGTTCTCAGTAATGATTTTTTCGTTCACCTGTTGAATAACGACCTTGAGTGGGAGAAGTCCTCCAAGTGCAGCCACTTCTATGAGGGAAGAGACCGAGCAAGTGGGGAAGTGAAGTGGACGGGGACAGCGTGCGACCTAATCTTTGGCTCCAACTCACAGCTGAGAGCGATTGCGGAGGTCTATGGAGCAAGCGACGGAGAAGAGAAGTTCGTACAGGACTTTGTTGCTGCTTGGACGAAGGTAATGAACCTCGACCGATTTGACCTGTAAGTCGGTCACCTCGAGATAGTTTGAGCTCATGTAGGGCCCCCCTCACGTTTAGCGTGAGGGGGGCCTTTGTCTTTTGTAGCCTTGCACTACATTGTGCCGATCGGGGTTGGTCCAGCTAACCTGCTGGTTATCGGCTTCTTTTTCCCGCTCCTCACTTTATCTTACTTAAACTTGCTAAATCTCGATGTTTTTTGGTTGACCGTTGGCGCTCGCTGGGATTAGTATGGATGAAGTGGGTGAAAGTGGGATAGATTGGGAGTTTCGTTTTGTGGTGCCCCGCGAAATTCCCTAAACGTTTTTTGAGTGGCTTGATATGGGGATCGTACCTCCTTCTTCTCAGAGTGAGTTAGAGCAAGAGGTTTCGGCAGGTTCTCCACTTTCATTCCGGGGCAACTTTTCTCACTCAGTCGACGATAAGGGTCGAGTGAGTTTGCCCTCCGAGTTCCGTCGGGTTCTTGGAGAAGCAGGTTGTGGCAGTGTCGTTCTCACGAACTACATTTCAGACGGTTCTCGTTGTGTTGAAGGGTTCGCCGAGCCTGCTTGGCGAGACTTTGAGGCTCGTCTTCGGGCAAAGAGTCGGTTCAGCAGTAAATTGCAGCGACTTGAGAATTTCTACTTAAGCCGAGCTGCAGAGTGCCTGCTTGACCGTTCGGGGCGAATCCTTCTTCCAGCGCATCTTCGGCAATATGCAAGTCTTGATCGCGAAGTGACTTTCACAAGCTCCATTCACGGTTTTCGGATTTGGGACTCTCGGGTTTGGGAGCATGTATTTCAGGAGACGGAGCAGGCTCTTCTTGAAGATCCAGAGCTGTTTTCTGACGTCGATATCTGATGAAGATGCTGACGATACTTAAGAGTGCGATAACGATCGCTCAGGAGTCTTAGCGATGTCAGGAGAGGTGACGGTTCATGTTTCGGTGCTCCTACAAGAGGTGCTCGATGCATTAAGGTTGCAACGCGGGGGAGTTTTTCTTGATTGTACGGTCGGTGGCGCGGGGCATATGGAAGCAATCTTAAAAACTAGTGATCAAGTGCGGGTCGTAGGAATAGATCGCGATAAAAAGGCGCTCGACCGAGCGGCTATCCGTCTTCAGCCCTATGAAGGGCGCTTTTCGCTCCATCATCTCTCGTTTTCAGAGTTAGAGACCGTTTCTGAGCTTGGTCCATTCGATGGTATTTTAGCAGATCTCGGTCTGTCCTCAGATCAAATAGAGGATGGTAGGGGAATTTCATTCCGTGAAGATGCACCACTGGACATGCGGATGAATCTTGACGATGCGCTTACGGCTCATGAGGTTGTAAACGAGTATTCCGCGAAGGAGCTCACGCGTGTACTGGCCACAGGTGGGGTACGTAAACACCTAAAGCGATACGTATCAACGATACTTTCTCAACGACCATTCGATTCCTCTGATTCTCTTGCTGATGCGATCGTGCAGGCGACTCCTATGAAAGATCGAGTCGGTAAACACCCAGCCACGGTAGTTTTTCAGGCAATTCGTATCGAGGTAAATGCAGAGTTCCGACAGATAGAGGATCTCCTCGATGTGGTGCCAAAAATGATAGCGCCAAACGGAGTCTTCGCGTGTATCTCTTTTCATTCTTTAGAAGATCAGATTGTTGCTCGGCAGATGCGCAAGTGGAGGGGGGAGGGAGCTCCTGCTAATTGGGCTGGCGCTCTATTACAGGAGCAGGTGTCGCTGGGTCGTATGTTGACTCCAAAGGCGATCACTCCATCAGCTGAAGAGGAAGCGCGGAATCCTCGTGCACGGAGTGCCCGTTTACGGGTATTTGAGTTTACGGGTGGTAAGAGACTTATTTCGTAGGTGGTTTTTAGGAGGGTAATTATGTCAGTTTGTCTCGAACATCAGGTTGTATATCTTGATCGGCACTCAGTGAAGTCAAAGACATCACTGCATATTCTTGCGGTAATACTCTTAGCGGTCTCTCTCTCTCATCGAATTTGGACAAAGCTTGAGGCTGTTGAGCTTGGTTATCAAATCGCCGAGCTTCGAGAGGAGACACAGGCGCTGAACTATGAGCGTCAAGAGCTTGAACTTCAGTATTCTGTTGCAACCCGGCCTGATGTACTTTCTGTTCGAGCATATAATGAACTGAATATGAAGCAGCCAGCGACTTCTCAGATTATACGGGTCGTTACGGGAGCTGCTCGCTCATGACAGGCTCGCCACAGTTTCATCTTTTTCGAGATTACGCGAACCGAGTTCGGATAGAAGCAGAGATATCTCCTGTGCTTCATGTTAATCGTCGTTCGAGAGTGAAGATCGTCACGGGGATTGCGTGTCTTTGGGCATGTCTCGTTGTTGGACGGCTGTATCAGTTGCAAATTGCAGACTCTCATTCTTGGGAAGGGAGTGCTAAGAAGCAACACACATCTCACTTCACGCTGGCCGCTGAGCGTGGAGCGATTCGAGATAGAAATGGCAAGTTGTTTGCTACTTCGGTTCCTGGGGCATCTGTGTATGTCCGGCCTCAACAGATTCGTGATAAGGAAGGAACGGCAGAGACGTTGTCGAGGCTGATAGGTATCGACAAAGCAGAGGTATTACAACGTATTAACTCAAGTGCCCCTTTCGTATGGATACAGCGACAACTGCCTCGACCTGCTGTAGCGGTGCTGGATAAAGAGAATTTACGTGGTGTCGGATACGTACTTGAATCGAGGCGCTACTATCCCTACGGCAGCGCCGCATCAACACTGATTGGTAAAGTCGGAGTTGATGGGGGAGGGCTTTCTGGTCTTGAAGCTCACTTCAATAAGCACCTCAATAGTAGTGAATCGAGCACAGCAGCAGTGCGTGATGGTTTTGGAAAGCTCATGCACGTAAGCCATACCCTTGATGGTATCCCGAAGGGTTCACCTATTTCTCTCACACTCGATGCTTCTCTTCAGCTCATCATGGATGAGGAGCTCGAGCATGGACGGGTGAAAGCAAAAGCTGAGAGGGCATTCGCAGTAATGATGAATGCTGCCACAGGAGAAGTCCTTGGGATGAGTCAGTCCCCAAGTCCAAATTTTAATCATTCAACACTTGGTAGTAGAGAGCTCCTTAAGAACCACGCGCTTGAGCTCTCTTTCGAGCCGGGTTCTATCTTAAAGCCTTTCATTGCTGCTATGGCGATAGAGGAGGGTGAGACTCACTTCCATGAGCTCATTGATTGTGAGAAGGGCTCGTAT
>JBMTVV010000150.1:0-5261 GCA_049451755.1 Bdellovibrionota bacterium | reverse complement strand
GACTTGGGGTAGTGGAGAAACAAGGCGAACGTCTAAAACTCCTCCGCGCTGACCACAAGTCTGATGACTCTGAGAGGTGGCGGCTAGAGCTTGCCGCTCTCGACCTTAATACCCTCCTGATGGCCGTCCAGGACAACATTGAAAACTCACACGAAGAACTGAGAAATGCCCACTTTCGGACTGAGTTCGACAATATCCAGCTCGAGGCTATCCCCTCACTCAGACAGTGGGTTTATGATGAAACTGAAAAATTCCATTCGAGGCTTCGAGAGAAGCTGAGCAAAAAGGACTGCGATATCAATCCCCGACTCAAAAAATCGGGACAACCTGCGGGCGGCAGAATCGTTGTCTCTGGGATAGGGTACGCTGAGCGTATCCCCGTGCAGGTTATAGAGGCAGAAGAGGAGTAATATAGCATATCTGAGGCCGCTCTAACTTGGGGCGCCCCCTATCTTAGCAAGTGTCATCGAAACACAACGGTGATTCTCTAAAGCCTCGAAACCATCTCCGAAACCAAGCGAATAAAACTCGCTAACCAGTTGAATACAAGACTAAAAAAGTTTTTTGATAGGGCTGTTTTTTTTCGTTGACTAGCTCCGGAGCACCCTGTAGTTTCTCGGGTCTGCGATTTTTACTACCTGGTGCACGGGTTCAGGGGTGAGCAGCACGTGCTCATCCGATTCAATACGCCAGCGATAGGAGTAAAATAACAGTAAACTCAGGCTCTTACTGTTTTTGTACAGTAGCGAGGGAAGGTTAACAGGTCATGCACAACCTGTCATCCTGTGTGGCATCAGTTACATGATTCACATCAGGTACAGAGAGTGGGCTCATATTTCTTGTTGGCTAACTCCTGTCAGACTGGCTAGCTGTCAGACTGGCTAGCTGGGGGCAGTCTTCTGAGTTAGGTGATTACGGCCTGAAGGGACATCTGGGTTTGGTAGCTGACTGAACACATCGTAGAGGCCAGCAACCTGTGGTGGACAGTTAACCTATGGTGGACAGTTAACCTGTGGTGGACAGTTAACCTGTGGTGGACAGTTAACCTGTGGTGGATTGGGGTGATTTACATATAAACTGCCAGAGGGCGGGGCGTGTTTAGCTACACGAGCCGGTCACAAATTGGCGAAGAGAAGAATGGCGAAAAAGAAAGCTCACAAATCATCATCAGCACACCTCTTTACGAGGGTGTCAGTTGGTGCCTGCCCATCCTCTCTCGAAGTGAACTCCTCTCACGAACTCCATATTCCTTCCACACCACAACGCTCATCTTCATTAGCAACATTAGGTTCACAAAATGTAGCGCTTGAAATAACTCCTGCGTCAGCAGTTAGAACAGCAAAGTGCACTGCAAATCAGAAAGACGCGAATAAAAATCAAAAGACTGCCGCAACTGTACGCAGCACTTACAGATCTCATAACTCCAGAGCATTCTACCCAGCAAACAGGTGCATCGTTGGCGAAGGAAAGAACCCTTCGCATACATCGGCCCGGTCAGCTGCAAGCACTTACATCTCTGGAGGAAGGGAAGAAGTCAGAAGGATATCTCCTTCTGCAAGTAGCCCCACTGTCTTGTGGCGAACTCTCCTCACCGGAGACTCGCGACTGCGGGGGAAAAGATTTAATCCATTTTGGATTGCTGAAACCGACCCGAGGAACTTTCTTAGCTAACAACGCAGGTAAGACAAGAGCTGGTAGAGACGCTCTTCGCGAGTGTCTCTCTTGAACATGCTCTCGACTATCCCTGCGATGTATGCACGAGGCGAGAACTAAAGGATTGGGGAGATAAAAGAGGATTTTTTACTAAAGAAGGAAAATGCTATGAAATTTTGGTCCAATGCAGACACCCCAAGTGAAAACACTCAAGTGCCAGAACGGCGGCTTCTTGCAGCAGTACTGCAACGAGCTATTACTGACTACCTTACTGGGGATGGAGATCTCAGAGACAGTGCTGAAGCGTGGCTCATCCACGATCAGCCAGAAGACGCTCCCCTCACCTTCAAGTTCATCTGTGAAGCGCTTGACCTCGATTACCCAAGCTTGAAAGAAGCCATTCGTTCACAAGGGTCTAGCATTCAAGGGGCTGGCAACAACGTTTCAAACGCAATGGCCGCAAACTAAGTTGCCGTATCAGCTTGTAAAATAAGCAGATAGAAAGGGTACATATCGCGCTCCAGACGAGTGTACGACATCTAAGAAAAAGCTGTGACGTGTGTATTACATGTCACAGCTTTTTTCATTCCTCTCTCCTATGAGGAGCACAGCAAGCGGAAGGAGGACTGCGGATCAGTTTCCGAATGAGCTTTCGATTTTCTGCCCTACGAAATTCCACGAAAGAGATTAACTTTTCATGAAAAGGTGCCGACTATCTAACTGGGGTGAAAGAGCTATCTTTCGCCCTTTTTGCATGAGTGCTACCTTGCACTTGTAGATAGAAGGACTAGGAGCAGGAGGCCGAGAACTTTATGAACGCTTCATCATCAAAAGGGAATCGACCAGAGCTTTGGGAAAAGTTTCTCGAACACCTCGATGATAAGCTTCAACTCGGACTCCTTGATCAGATGCGGCGTGTTAGCTCGTACCACTTCGAGTCTGATATCCTCTATATCCAACCGTCATCCGAATCAGACTACGACTACCTAAAAGAAGGGTCTCACTTTCAGCAACTAGAGATCCTAGCACAGGCTGCCCTGAAAGTTGACCGAGTAAAGCTTACTCATCCAAGCGAAGAAGCAAACTCATAACGCTCTCGTCCCACTATTCAAGATCTGGTCAAGATTTAGGAGAATGAAAGAGATTTTCCTATTAAAGATTAACATGGCGCGTGATAGGTAATCACAAAAGTTGTTTCCACAGGAATCTCTCCTAGGACACTCTGTGCATGCGCCTCCACACCAACGATTGACTATTGGCAGCATTGAGCAGCCCAGACCGGAGATATTCCGGATTCACGCCGAGTCCTTCACACACACTCCGAAAAGAGAATACGTAGTCATCGTCACAACGAAAAACCCACTGAACAGCCTCTTCGTATTGACTTTGTTCGGACTCTTTTTCGGCGCACACATAATTCATATATGCTTGAATTCCATCAAAGAGTATCGCTGACAAAAGATTACGCTCAGGACCCTGAGCATATCCCGAATCCTCATCAATACACTCAGAGAAGTGAATAGTAGTATCGAAACCAACTCCCCAACCGAACTCCAGCGGATAAGACCAAGTGCTCATAGCTCTCTCCTACGGATATTACGAAAACTCCCTGCCTACCCCTAATGATGGGAAAATCGAATAATCGGTGCGGCACAGCAGTCAAAAAGGGACGTACGAGCTTTACAGAGACAGTAGTAGGCGTAGCTAGTTCTGCTAATTACTACACTATGAGCATATCCGATTATGAGCGGACTCCTACACACTACTAGGATTAGGAGACATCCTATGAACTAGATACTGGAGCAATCCAAGGATGAGCAAGACACACCCAGTCATCGCAAGCATCACTTGAGTCAATCCCACCATACGAAAGCCCGCTCCAAACATGCCACCAAAAACAAGAAGCATCGAGCACCACATCACGCCACTTCTCATCCAGTAAAAGAGCTTTGACAAAGCGATAAGGCGAGTAACTGGAGAGAGTCGCCGAGTAACTAATAAAATACCAGGGAAGGAAACATTCCATAACGTCTCTCGAAACCACGTCATCATGAGCCACGGTTCTTCTTCCCCCTGTTCCCCTTTCGAATCAAATCCCACTTCCTCTGGTGAAAGGAGCACGTATAACGTGTCGTCCAGGCTGGCACCAGATTCTATCCCCTGCTCTTGTGAAGGTCCTCCATCTGAAAACGCTCGGATATCAACCAGCTCAAATCCAAGCATATCTCCAAGCTCATCGAGTTCTCCTGGTTCAACATCGATCCCTTCTAGAATGGGGCGAATATGTTGCTTTCGAAGCGTATGAACAATCTTTGGCATTTCAGCAAAAAACGGCGGTTCAACAATAAAACTACCAACGACCTCATTCCCAACAGCAACATACAGTCGGGTTATGAATTCAGCTTGTTCATAAAACGCCTCCGATACTTCAAGATGTATTCCTCGCTCAAGGAGAGCCGCCTCAGTTCCAATCATAAAGTGCGCACCCTGTATGGCTCCACCTATGAGGCTTTTCTCGTTCACTTCCTCCTCAATGCGAAAAAGTTCGGGCCTAGGAGTATGATCAAAACAATACTCTCGCACCGCAACAAACGATGGATCTTCCGTGTTGCGGAGTATCCCGAAAATAACACCGAATAATCGACTAAGGTCTACCCTCTCATCAATTAACTGGAACTCACGCACTGCTGCCGAGCCTATCAGAGGACTACGAGAGCCAATTCGAAATATAACTGTTTGAACCTTACGAAGTCCTTCAAAGATACGAAAATCGCGAACAACAATATCACTCTCGAAAAACCGTCGCAGAAATCCGTTTCGAAGACCACTCCAGGCAAGAGCAAGCTCAACGACAGGTGTTAAGCCAAGGAGAAAAAGAACAAAATAAGGCTCATCTTCAATAATCGAGGTCACTGAAGCAACCGAAAGAGCCACTGGCGTAGCGAGAAAAAACGTTGGCAATGAAACGCCAAACAGAGAGGCTAGCAAGAGGCAGAGAGAGATACTGGTGACAGCAAACAACACAATTTGCGTCAGCCGAAAAAAGGCTGAAATATGGGCATCATCACTCTTTAAACAGTGCGCCCCCTGAGCTCCTACCCATTCACGGGCCGGGTCACTCTCCTCACTTCCTAATGCAACAGCTTCAATCGTCCCCTTCAACAAGAAGGAACCTGCAAGAAGCTCATCACCAGTCTGTCGCAGTAGTGGAGTCTCACTTCGTCCACCAGCTCTCGGACGTACAAGACACAATCCTCTGGACACTCTCATCGTACACGGCGTAACGTGCCCCTCAGTAAGACGAAGCCCCTGTCCCTCTTTAAGAGCCTGTCCGCTAGGGACTCCATACTCTATCTCTTGAATCTCCCTGCTCATACTCGGATGAGGAGACCGCATCCAAATATTCCGCAAGGTGGCTATACCTCGGACTGAGAGGTGAAGCCGCTCACTTACGGCAATAAACCAAGCCGCACAGAACAAACTCCATACACTGTGATGAATCGTCCACACGGATCTCTGTACAACAAGCCCCTCAAGTGCGACCTGTTTCACGGATAGGAGAGCTAGCATGGTAGCAAGAGCTAACAGCGCGAGGCCCGCTCCATAAG
>JBMTVV010000149.1:0-5322 GCA_049451755.1 Bdellovibrionota bacterium | reverse complement strand
GAGTGAGGTTGCTCTCTGGAGGCAAGGTCTGGTTCGATGGAGGAATGAAACGAAGAATCAATCGGTAGATGTACCGGAGGCTTTACTTGAGACAGGCCTCCGGAAGGAACTGCAGATGAGTGGCGGGGGCATCGTAGAGCTTTTGAGAGTCACAGCTCAACTGCACTCAGAGCTCGATGAGCAAGGGGATCTTAACGGGGAAGAAGAGGCAAAACGACTCTTCCTACTCGCTAGAGCATATAAGGAACTACCTGGATATTTTATGTATGAGCTTCCGGAGATGCTCCTAGAGAGGGCAATTCGGCTTCAGAATAACACCGAAGTGGCTCAAAGGAGCTTCTTGCTCTACAAAGAGATTATTATTGGAGCATATTCTGGTAGCGGTGGTACTTACTTGCCGAGTGATGTTGAGGCGTTGCTTCGAGAGCTAGAGGGACTCGCCTATGGAATTCCCAATCTCTCAGGTAGAGTATAGCGAATAGCCCAACGCTTTAGAAAAAGATCGTGTCAGTACCGTCGTATCGCTCTCATTTGAGGCGATGTACGGTATAGTCTATCAATCCTGTCAGCAACAGATGCGCAGACGCATTAAATCGAGGACGGGGACGGTTAGACTCACCCACACAGCTAGTGCAGTCATCTTCCATTAAGAGCGAAACGGCAGCATCAAGAGCATTTTTTGCCGTAGAGATTTTTTGCTCAGCTATCTCTTTCGCTTGTTTCACCACGTTTTGCCCTTCACCATCTCTCAAATATGAAAGTGCTCTCTGTACATCCTGAGCTGATGGCGTGGTTTCAGATAGCAAGAGATCTTGCGCTAATCCACTACCATCTTGTAGCCAGAGAACATTTACTATAGAGGGTTTTTGTTCGACGATATCTCCTCCACAACGTTTTCCCAAGAGGTTCTCATCTGCGATCACATCGAGCACGTCATCGAGCACTTGGAAAGCAACACCCATCTCCACCCCAAACTTCTTGAGTAATAGCTCTACCTCTCGCGGAACTTGTGCGAGATGAGCACCTGAGACAGCTGCTAATCCAAATAGCGCCGCCGTTTTCTTTTCTGCAATGAGCAAGCTCTGATCGAGCTGGCATTCTTGTCGGGAAAGAGGTGCTTCCAGAATCTCGCCCTCTGTGAGATATACGCACGCTGCCTCTGTCTCTTGAACAATAAACTCATCAAGATGTGCGCACAGTGAAAACGCACGAACAAGTAAAAAATCACCAGCAAGAAGGGTCGCAGACTCACCGAAGGTAATATGAGGAGAAGGCTTACCTCTACGAAGGGGCGAGTGGTCGATGATATCGTCGTGCAGCAAGGTAGCCATATGGATAAGTTCAATCCCCGCAGCGATATCAAACAATTCTTTTTGTGCAGAAGGTTGCACTCCACACATATCAGCTGTGCAAAGAGCAAGCGCGGGCCGTATACGTTTCCCCCCCAATTCGAGAAGGTATTCAGGGATTTCACGTAAGAGCTTCGCATCAGAGGCGAACTTGGAACGAATGAGTTCCTCAACCCTTTTCATACCCGGATACGAGAGGAGCTGTGTCCCCAAGGAACTAGCAGTATCATTTCCGCTGCTTCCAGAACTATGACCCTCTGGCTGGACTCGGTTATCGATGGTTCCGACCATAAAAACAGTTCTCCCTTAAAGAGCCCTTAGAGTGCCACACTAGACGGAGAATTTGGAGAGGTGGACTGAGATTAGCCGGTTTTTTTCGATGGCCGCTTCAAGAAGACCGGTGCTTGGATGATGTCTAGAAGACATTAGCTTGGCTGTGAACTTTGTATGCTACCAAAGAGTTTGTCAGCGAGAGCACTTGCGGGGGTAAGTACCGCTGTTTTCTCATCAACTCTCGTATATTTTGAGGAAAGATACTCTTCTAGTTCTTCCGCAATATTCGCTCTATATTCCTTGCATGTAACCTCTTTCCCACTGATCACAGCTACGTAACCGTGGTTCCCTTTTCCGTGACGAATAATTATCCATCCGTCAGCAGAAGAATAGACGTCTACAAGGGATACGGCTTTCCCTGTCGAAGTAGAGTGCTTACCGGATAGTTTCACGTACCCCTCCGCAGACCTACCTCGAACCACCTCTGTGGAGTTCAGAAAACTATCTGAGAGCTGGAGACCAACTTCACCATCTTGTGCTTTGTAGGCAGCAAACTCTGAGGTTTTAAAGAGATCCTTACCAGACCGTGAGAGTTGTAACGAAGTAGCACATAAGGAACTCGCATGGAGTGTCGTTCCATGAACAACGAAGAAGAGAAAAAACTGGATGAAAAGTGAATATTTACCAGTCGTCAATAACATGTATTACCCCTCATTTCTCAACACCCTTACATCCCCATATCAGAGATACACTCTATCGTGCTTCAGAGAAATGAGCTTGGTTATGGTCGAATTGAGCAGCTCTGCCTTATTTCTCTCTAAAATGAGAGATTTCCGGAGACTTTCAGGCAGAAAAACTGTTTTTGAGAATAGAGATCTAGTAAAAATCAGTACTGCAGCGTCAGAGGATTCACTCTTATACCTCTGATACGTCCAGCGTCTCTTGTCAGGTAGATTGATGAAAAAGAAGTGCTATGAGTAAGGCACTCATAACGGCCACAACGAGAGAACCAAAAAATCCGACGAAGAGTGGTCTCAGACCCAGACTACGAAATGCACTCAGCCGAGTATTGGCTCCAACCCCAGCCATACCAACGAGAATAAGAAACTTACCCGAATGAACAGCGATATCACTGAAGCCCTCCAGCAGGAATCCCTCGCTATAGAGAAATGACATCAAAAAGTAACCGAAGAGAAACCAAGGAAGAATCTTTGTGTAGGAGATTTTCTTACTGACTCCATTTTCGGTTGAGGGGACTCCGACAGAACGTGCGAACCAGATTGCTACTCCAAATGCAGCCGGTGCAATAAAGCAATTCCTGAGAAGCTTTACGGCAGTGGCCATTTTCCCCGCAGGTTCAGAGAAGATAAAACCAGCACCGACGACCTGTGGAGTAGAGTGGATAGCAGTTCCAGCAAAGACACCAAAAACCTCATCACCTATGGAGAGCGATTGTGCAATCAGGGGATACGCAATGAGTGCTACAATCCCCCAAATTGCAACGACACCGATAGCATAGCTAGTCTCTTCCTCACTTGCCTTCATGAGTGGAGCCGTAATTGCTATGGCAGTTCCACCACAGATAGTAGTTCCAAGCGCCAAGAGTAAAGATAACTTGGATGGTAGGTTCAAGAGGTAAGAGAATAAGATAATCGCTAGTAGGCCGGAGAGCATAGTGCCAATAACAATGAGTAGAAGGGATATCCCTTGCTCAAAGAACTGATAATAATTGAAAGAAGCTCCGAGTAGTACGATACCGAGTGCTAACGGCTTCTCAAATGCTCTGACTCCCGATTCAAGTGTTTGAGGGATGGTCAGAGCATTCCGAAAGAGCATTCCTAGCAATATAGCTATTATCGCAGATTCAAGAGGGTGTTTTCCGCCTATCTGAATACTACTTGCGATAAGCGACGCTAGCATTGCAATGGCGACAAGAAAACACCAGCCGATTAGTTGCCGACCATAAGGAATGTAATTCATGTATCCTGTCTTAGCACACTTGTCATGGAGTGAATAGGCTTGAGCCAGAGGGAAAGAGATAAATCATTCTAAGGCAAGAATCCTTTATGCCGATAAGCTGGGAGGCTAGTTATTTTTCATTAACTACTCCACAATCAGAAAGCGAAAAATACGATATGTTATCATGCTCTGAGGACGTCTTGTTCTTAGCCTTTTCACCAAGTCATTGCTGCAAACTCCAGCATAGGAGGACGCTCTATTACGGCATTGCACATCGGGTTCAGCAGATATCTTAAAAAGACCTGTAAGGAATATAATTCTGTACTAGAATGGAAGACGGATTTAAATTGATAACGAGGATGGACCAAAGCTAAGCATCACACGGAACAGGGGGCGCTTCTAGCCGAAGCGTAATCTCGACAATTATAGAAAGCATACGTTATTCGAGTGATTGTTATGAACTCAGAGGATTACCGAATAGGGTTACAGAAGGAAAGAATTAACTACGAAAGGAATTACGAAAAAAGAATCATTGAGAGAGAAGGACCAATAGAGAGAGGGAAAGAAAGAAAGAAAGACCAAGAGAGAGGGAAGGACCAACTGAAAGGATCAGAAGGATCAATTGGCGTCCCCAAGGGGACTCGAACCCCTGTTACCAGCGTGAAAGGCCGGTGTCCTAACCACTAGACGATGGGGACGCCTGTGCTAAGTGAGAAAGTGATACCCACTGCAGAAGAGTTCGTCAAGAGATTCACTGAAAAAGGCTCATATGACAGTACAGATAAGTGAAAAGGAGTTAAAAAGCGCTGCAGCGGGCGTCGGGATTGACCTTATTGGAGTGGTTCCCGAATATCGGCTGGATCCCATCGAGATAGAGCGACTACGCAACTGGCAGGAATCGGGATTTGCTGGAGAAATGGATTATCTTCTGCGCAACCCGGAGGAAAGAGGAGATCCCTCACGGTTTGTACCAGGCGTCTCGACCATCTTAATATTTGCTATTCCATATCGGGCATTACCTAAGAAGCCCTTGCCAACAGGATATGGACGAGTTGCTCGGTACGCCCTAGGAAGAGACTACCACCGAGCCATTAAGAAGCGCCTTCAAAAACTCAAAACTCATATTTCAGGAACGGACAGAGCCGTATGGAGACCAATTTCTGATAGCTTTCCAATTTTAGAGCGTGCTTATGCACAAAAGTCGGGTCTAGGATTCATCGGTAAGAATACGATGTTAATACGCAAGACTATGGGGAGTTTTTTTTTCCTTGGCGAAGTCCTAACAGATATAAAAATCGTAATGGAAAAACCACATTTACCGGTAGTCCGCGAAAACTGTGGAACGTGTAATCGATGTATCCGAGCATGCCCAACAGGCGCCTTCCCATCACCGCATACATTAGATGCTCGTAAGTGCATCTCCTACTTAACCATTGAGAAGCGGACACAGTTTTCGGAGTCAGAATCCGATGCGTTAGGAGAATGGCTTTTCGGATGTGACATCTGTCAGGAAGTCTGTCCTTTCAATCATACCCGTTTGAAGGCGGATACTGAGTCAGTTTGGGATGTATTTGAGGGCACAGAGGATCTCCTTGAGATTACCCACCTCTTCTCTCTACAGACGGAAAATCAATTCAAAGAACACTTTAAGGGACGAGCCATTCTGCGTGCTGGTCGAGAAGGACTTCTTCGGAATGCTCTTGCTGTCCTAAAAAACACTTCGGCAGAGTCTGCCTTTGCA